>NZ_DEZM01000161.1:0-3266 GCF_002364825.1 Acinetobacter sp. UBA3132
TTGCAGAAATTTTAAAAGCCAAAATGCTGGTGATGCTCATTGGTGAACGTCCAGGCTTAAGTTCTCCGGATAGTATGGGAATTTATTATACTTATAATGCTTTTAAAGGCTGCCATGATGCACTCAGAAACTGTATCTCCAATGTTCGTCCGGCAGGTCTGTCCTATCCGCTGGCGATCCAACGCTTAATCGCACTCATGCAAAAATCCTGTGCATTGCAGCTTTCGGGCGTACAGCTGAAAGATGAACATGAAACATTGGTTGAAGTTCGGCATGAGCCAGGCAAAGGATTATTTAAATAACCAATAGTGTAGAAACTTCTACGCTGTTACAGACTTACACGCCGTCACCATCTCACTTATTTTTGTCACACAAGTTAAAAAATCAACTTGTTATGATGAAATCCACACATGAATAAAAAACAGTGAGGATGGTTATGGCTAATGATTTCAACAAAACACCACCTTCAGGCTATGATGAAGATACACGGCAGAAGAAAAGAATTCCTGTCTATATTTTAATTTTAGTAGGTGTCTTCCTGCTGGCATTGCTACTTTATATGTTTGCCGATATTAAGCCTTCACCAGAAGAAGCACCTCCGGGTCATCCAAATCCGCAAGCTCAACCAGCAACCATGAACAATACGACCCCAGCTCAGTCAGAGGAAGGGCGTAGTCAGGATCTGAATCAGCCTGCGAACTTAAGTGGTGTTACTGGTACGACTGAAGCCACCGCAGAAGATACAGCGGGAGGTATGGATGTTGGTATAGCAACCGACTCAGAAGGATCTAGTCGAGGTGCTGGTCAGTAAGCACCCTCTTAAAAAGCCCTGGTTAAGAATCAGGGCTTTTTTGCAATCTAATGTGCGGATTTGTTGTAGTTGTGCATTTCTCAATTGAATAAAAAAAGCTCCAATTCTAATGTGAATAATGCATGACAGACGGCTTTACAACTTTCCAAAAAAGAAGTCTGTAAATACTTATAAATAAAGTAAAACCATAGAGGGCATGACAACATGAATGAATATATGAGAGGCCCAGGCGGTTATGATGCCATGTACTATTGGGAACAGTTTCATCCCATATTAAGTGCAGTGGCGATCCTGCTGATAGGCTGGGTTATTGCATTGCTGGTCTCTGCAGGCGTAAAAAAAATCCTGCAAAAGCTTGGCACCAATGAGCGGCTAAACCATGCGACTGGCCATCGTTCCAATATTGAAAATATCATCACAAGAATTGTCTTCTGGTTAATCCTGATTATGGCAGTTATTGGTGCACTGAATGTACTGAATCTGACCAATGTCAGTGGACCGTTCAGTAATATGATTCAGCGCTTCCTGCTGTTTATCCCTCAATTGCTTGCTGCGATTGCTGTCGGATTCATTGGCTGGATTGTTGCCAATCTGGTCAAGGTGGGACTACAGAAGCTGCTTGACCGCACTCAACTGGATGAAAAACTCAGTTCAGAAGTTGGTGTAAAGCCACTGAGTGAGAATATCAGTGAAATTATTTACTGGCTGATTCTGTTGTTATTCCTGCCTATCGTACTCTCGATTCTGGGTTTAAGCGGTCTGCTGTATCCAGTTCAGAACATGGTCAATGATGTGGTTGGTTATCTGCCTAATATCTTTATTGCCGGTGTGATTGTTTTTGTCGGCTATATTCTGGCGAAAATCATCCGTGGCATTGTAGAAGGTTTATTGCGTAGTCTGAATGTACAGCAACAGGCAGAAAAAGTTGGCATCTTCAAGAACTCTAATGTTCCTCAAGTAATTGGTTCCTTCATCTTTGCTGTGATTATTATTACAGCGCTGATCATCGCTTTTGAAGCTCTCGGTATTGAGGCGATTTCACAACCTGCAACCGCGATGTTGTATGAGGTAATGAATGCCATTCCAAATATCATTGCCGCAGCCCTGATTCTGATTCTGGCTTATGTCGTATCGAAACTGGTCGCGAAGCTGGTTACTGAAGTTCTGGCAGGTACGGGTGTAGATGAAGTTCCGGCCAAGCTAGACTTACAACGTTTCCTGGGTACCACTAAAATTTCGCATGTCGTGGGCGTCCTGATCATTCTGTTCACTATGCTGTTTGCTGTGTCTGAAGCGGCGAACCGTCTTGGCTTTGAACAGGTAAGTAGCCTGATTGCGATGTTCATTTACTTCGGTGCGAACATCCTGCTCGGCGCAGTGATTCTGGTGGTTGGCTTCTGGCTGGCAAATGTGGTTGCGAATGTAGTGCAGCGCGGTGAATATAACAGTTCACGCTGGTTAGCCAATCTGGTTCGTGTCCTGATTATGGGTCTGGTAGTTGCAATGGGCTTACGCGCAATGGGCATTGCCGATTCGATTGTAAACCTTGCATTCGGTCTGACTCTGGGCGCAGTAGCAGTGGCTTTTGCTCTGGCATTCGGTCTTGGTGGTCGTCAGCCGGCAGAACGTGTTCTGACGGATTTGATTGATAAAGCCAAACGTGAAGGCAAAGAACCAAATCCCTTGAAAAAAGATACCGATATCATGACTTCAGCTTTTGGTTCAGGTAATGCGACTTCTGCGACTGAACCAGCTACTACAACAGGAGCGAGTATCGTGCCTACTCCAGGTCAGAATGATGACAATGCGCCAATGCGTACGGACTTATCGAATAGTACCCCTGCATCACTTACTACTGCACCGCAGGATGATGAAGCATCGGGTATTGATCAGGTTACTCCAGATATAGATCAGGCTGTACCGGACTCACTCGACGTCGATCCAACTCATCCACCAGCTAATAATCCATTTGGCTCTACAGGTGAAGACGAACCGAATGTCGATAGTCGTCCAAAGAAAGATGACCTGAATTAACCTGTTCCAATCAAATAAAATCGGCCACGCTTAAGTGGTCGATTTTGTTCAGTCATGAGGAAAAATGAATGAATGCAAAAAAACCGAATAAAGTTCTAGCACCTTTAGTGATTGCAGGAATTACGATTGGCTTTTTTACTGCTGCCTATAGATTTGTCTTTGTTAAGAGCAAAGCAGATAAGCGCTCTGAACAAGCGCTGGAAAAGAACATGCCGGATACAGACGAATTTAACTGAAAAATCCTGTTAATTCATTGAAATAGAATTGTCATGTTGAAAATATAGAATATTCAAATGAATACTAAATAAATTTTGGTATTCTTATTGCATTAATAATATAAAGACAAAGGAGATCAACAATATGTGGAAATTAAAACAGTCTAAATTTATTAGCTCTACTGCAAATGCAGCACCATATTATT
>NZ_DEZM01000160.1:0-3343 GCF_002364825.1 Acinetobacter sp. UBA3132
GGCATCTCCGATCAGGATCTCTCCCTGCTGGGCTTTATCCTCAATAGTGGGCGCTCACTGGTTATCGTCGTTAACAAGTGGGACGGCCTGAGCAATGAAGTGAGAGAGCAGGTCAAAGAGACCCTCGATTTCCGTCTGGGCTTTATCGACTTTGCCCGCGTGCACTTTATCTCTGCTCTGCATGGCAGTGGCGTCGGTAACCTGTTTGAATCCGTCCGTGAAGCCTATGACAGCTCGACTCGTCGCCAGAGCACCGCGATGCTGACCGCATCATGAACATGGCTGCGGAAGATCACCAGCCGCCGCTGGTGCGCGGTCGCCGCGTGAAGCTCAAATATGCCCACGCTGGTGGTTACAACCCGCCAATCGTGGTGATCCACGGCAACCAGGTGAAAGACCTGCCGGACTCCTACAAGCGCTACCTGATGAACTACTTCCGCAAATCGCTGGACGTCATGGGTACGCCGATCCGTATCCAGTTTAAAGAGGGCGATAACCCGTTCGCTAACAAGCGCAACACCCTGACCCCTAACCAGATGCGTAAGCGTAAGCGTCTGATCAAGCACATTAAGAAAGGCAAGTAACAGGCCTGAGCGTAGCACCGCTATCTAGCCCGCATATTGCGGGCTTTTTAAAATCTTGGACTTAAGCTACTTGCACAGGAATACAGTTCGCTGTGTGGTTCACCGTGTTGTCTGGATTTGCATAGACAAGGCGTGGTTTGTGGGCATTTGCTTCAGATTCAGTGAAATCACCGAATGTAGCAATAATTACGATATCACCAACATCAGCCTGATGCGCAGCACCACCATTCACTGAAATGATGCCTGAATTGTCTTCGCCACGAATTGCATAAGTTGCAAAACGTTTACCATTGGTCACGTTCCACACATGAATTTCTTCGTATTCACGAATGCCAGCCAAATCCATCAAAACGCCATCAATTGCACATGAACCTTCATAGTGTAGTTCTGCATGTGTAACGTGAGCACGGTGAATTTTGCATTTTAATAAACGAGATAGCATGGCTAGCGTCCCCTGAGTTGACCTAAGAGTTTGATCATTTGGTTAAATCAATCTTGCTTGCTGTATGGTGAACAATCGAGCAAACGCATTTTGCTCTGAAATGCGTAAGATGGCAAGAAAGATTATTCAACAATTTATAGAATGATCAGTTTGGTTTATAGGCATTGATTTGGTTCATGGCCTGTTGTACTTCACCATTGACCAGCATCTTGATGCGATTCATGGCATGTGCAATCGCCTCATCCATTAAAGTCTGCTCACTGCTCGGTGCCTTACTCAGTACATGACCGGACACGCGTTCCTTAGAACCTGGGTGACCAATACCGATACGTAAGCGATGGAAGTTCGGACCGATGTGCGGCACGATATCGCGCAAACCATTGTGACCACCATGACCACCGCCAGTTTTCAGGCGAATGATTCCTGGATTCATATCCAGCTCATCATGTGCGATCAGGATTGACTCAGGAGCGATATTATAGAATTTGGCAAAGGGAACAACACTTTTACCAGAAAGATTCATGAATGTTGTTGGAAGAAGTAGACGAACGTCTTGGCCTTCGATATTACCACGACCGCTAAATCCATTGAATTTTGGGTCTTTTTTGAGGGAAATGCCATATTGTTTGGCAAGGCGTTCTACGAACCAGAAGCCTGCATTATGGCGGGTCTGGGCATACTCAGAACCTGGGTTGCCCAAACCTACAATCAGTGAAATATTTGACACTAATTTACACCATCAACACTTATGCGCGTTTGAAGTCAGCGTGCATAGGTGTGTTTTTAGCTGGGTGACGTTGAAGCGCTTGGATTTTAACGCTTTCAGTTTTGCCGTCGATGTTGATTTCAACAACTTCTTCGAAGAAAGCATTGCTTTCTAAAGCTTTAACAAGCTCACGAAGTTCAAGAGTAACAGCTACAGGAGCAGCTTCGCCACCGTAGATGATCGCTGGAACTTTAGCAGCATGACGAAGGCGGCGGCTCGAACCTTTCCCTTGTTGTGCTACTTCACGTGCTTCTGCGTTTAATACGAAGTTTGCCATGATAGACATCCTATTTAAGTTTTAAATGAACCGGACCTGCGACCGATCCGGTGATAGAAAGCCCCGCCAAATGGCAGGGCTTTGGAAATTCAGCGCTATATTATAGATAAGAATCGAACATTGCGCTAATAGATTCTTCGTTGTTAATACGACGAATTGTTTCAGCAACCATGCTTGCTACTGAAACCTGGCGAATCTTACCAAGAGATAAAGCTTCTTCTGAAAGCGGAATGGTATCAGTTACAACCAATTCGTCGATTACAGAATTTTTAAGATTTTCAATCGCTTTACCAGACAGTACCGGGTGAGTTGCATAAGCCACCACTTTACGAGCACCAAAAGTTTTCAATGCATCAGCTGCTTTGCAAAGCGTACCCGCTGTATCCACCATGTCATCAACAATGACACAGTCACGATCTTTTACATCACCAATCAAATGCATCACTTGTGATTCATTCGCTTTTTGACGACGTTTATCGATGATTGCCAGGTCGATATCACCCATCTGTTTCGCAACAGCACGAGCACGTACTACACCACCCACGTCAGGAGAAACAACCATCAGGTTATGATGCTGTTGTTGACGTAAGTCAGCAAGCAATGCTGGAGTACCGTAGATGTTGTCTACAGGGATATCGAAGAAGCCTTGGATTTGGTCAGCATGAAGGTCGATCATCACTACACGGTCAATACCCACAGTCGTCAGCATATCTGCAACAACTTTTGCGGTAATTGGTACACGGCTAGAACGAGGACGACGGTCTTGACGGGCATAACCGAAGTAAGGAATAACGGCGGTAATACGACCAGCACTTGCACGACGCAGCGCGTCAGCCATCACGAGGACTTCCATTAGGTTGTCGTTCGTTGGGGCACAAGTAGGTTGTACGATAAATACGTCTTTACCACGTACATTCTCAGTGATTTCTACAGCAATTTCACCATCAGAAAAGGTAGAAACAGATGCAGCACCTAGAGGAATATGTAAGTGACTTACGACTTTTTGAGCGAATTGTGGATGCGCGGTTCCACTAAAAACGACAAGATTGGGCATGAAGCACCCTTGGCGGTTGGTATGTATGGAAGTAGATGGCAGGGGTAGCTGGATTCGAACCAACGAATGCCGGGATCAAAACCCGGTGCCTTACCACTTGGCGATACCCCTAATGCGGCAGAACTTTAATATTTTTGCGGTATTGTGTCAAGGTAAATTAACACTCTTACTGCAAAACCATGTCCTGTCTTTTTTGAGAAAATGGCAGGGGCGGCTGGAT
>NZ_DEZM01000136.1:0-11863 GCF_002364825.1 Acinetobacter sp. UBA3132
ACGCTCTTCCGATCTAACCACTTTACTGTACCAGTAACTGTATTAGACATAATATAACCTATTGAGTTTTATTGATTTATAGTCAATCTATGGGATGACTAAGATGTAACTTGGAAAAATAGACTGGATGGAGCTTTTGATCTATAAAAACGGAGGTTTATGACTAAAACTGCGATACTTAAAGAAGACTAACCAAAACAAGAATTTTTCTAGTTGCAACCATCATACCCTGAATTCAGAGATATTCAAGCTGTATATCACTATTATTTTTTATGCAGTTGATATCACTCAAAATAAAATTGTAGAAAAATTATACAGAATTAAAAAATCAAGGACTTAATATGCTTTAACAAAAAGAGCGCCGTGGCGCTCTTTTTGTTATTTGACTTTCAAAGTCAGTGAAAACTTAGTAATCGAAACTGAAGTGCTCAGATGCCAGTGAAGTCATCGTTTTAGATGGGTTGACCATGGCTTCAGCATGACCTTGAGTACGCGGCAACATGCGCTCAAAGTAGAAATCAGCTGTCTTGATTTTTGCCTTATAGAACTCAGGAACTTCAGTACCGTTGCCCTCAGCCAGTTTTGCGGAAGCTACCGCAGCCTGTTGTGCCCAGAAGTATGCCATCATCACATAGCCTGAGAACATCAGGAAATCTACAGATGCAGAAGAAACAATATCACGGTCCTTACGTGCAGCCAGCATGATACGAACCGTCAATGCATTCCATTGTGCGCAAAGTTTGGTTAAGTCCCAAGCAAAACGACGCATGTATTTGTTACGTGCATGCTGGCCACAGAATTTCAGGATTTCTGCCGTGTAATCACGAATCACTTTGCCTTTAGAAGTTAACAGCACTTTACGGCCAATCAGATCTAGTGCCTGTACACCTGTTGTACCTTCATAAAGAGTAGAGATACGCGAGTCACGTACGATCTGTTCCATGCCCCATTCTTTGATATAGCCATGACCACCAAAGACTTGCATACCGTGATTGGCTGCTTCATAGCCCAGTTCAGTCAGGAAACCTTTCAGAATAGGGGTATAGAAACCTAAGTGATCATCATGCGCCTCGAAAGCTGCTGTATCGCCACGAACCAGAGCATCATTCATTTTGTCTGCAATTTGTGCTGCATGATAAATCATTGCACGACCGCCTTCAGCAATTGCTTTTTGCGTCAATAGCATACGGCGAACATCAGCATGGTGAATGATGGCATCAGCTACTTTTTCTGGATCTTTCTTGCCAGAAAGGGCACGCATCGACATACGCTCTTTGGCATAAGGCAGGGCACCTTGGAAAGACAGTTCTGCATGACAGATACCCTGAACTGCAGTACCGATACGTGCCGTATTCATAAAGGTAAACATTGCATGCAGACCTTTATTCTTTTCACCAATCAGGTAACCAACCGCATTGTCAAAGTTCAGTACAGCTGTTGCAGATGCACGGATTCCCATTTTGTGTTCAATCGAACCACAAGTAACCGGATTGCGTTCACCAATGCCGCCAT
The DNA here is from genome assembly GCF_002364825.1 of Acinetobacter sp. UBA3132. Classification (NCBI taxonomy): domain Bacteria; kingdom Pseudomonadati; phylum Pseudomonadota; class Gammaproteobacteria; order Moraxellales; family Moraxellaceae; genus Acinetobacter; species Acinetobacter sp. UBA3132. Next base: position 1,513 of record NZ_DEZM01000136.1, read on the forward strand.
CGGCTGCCGGAATGAATTTCGGTACGATGAACAGGGAAATACCTTTAGTGCCTGCAGGTGCATCTGGCAGGCGTGCAAGTACGATATGAATGATATTTTCAGTCAGATCATGTTCACCCGCCGAGATGAAGATCTTGGTACCTGAAATAGCATACGTGCCATCTGCATTTGGCTCAGCTTTGGTTTTTACCTGGCCCAGGTCGGTACCACATTGCGGCTCAGTCAAACACATGGTACCAGACCATGTACCTGCTACTAGGTGAGGCAGGTAAAGATTTTTTTGCTCATCTGAACCAAATTGAATAATGGTATTGATACAGCCGATACTTAAACCTGGATACATCTGGAAGGACCAGTTTGCAGTGCCCATCATTTCAGACTTAACCAGATTCAAAGATTGTGGAAGGTTTTGACCGCCAAATTCTTCAGGATAAGAAAGACCTTGCCAGCCGCCTTGTACGAACTGTTCGTATGCTTCCTTGAAGCCTTTAGGCGTAGTGACTTCACCATTTTCAAAATGACAGCCTTCCAGATCACCACTTTGATTCAATGGAGACAGTACATTTTCACAGAAATCTGCTGCACCTTCCAGAATCATGTCCACGGTATCAGCATCGGCATATTCACCATTTGATAGTGTCTGGTAATGTGCAGGGTAATCAAGCACTTCATTCATAAGGAAGCGAATGTCACGTAACGGGGCTTTATATGCTGGCATGCGTTTTAATCCTGATTAATAGTTTTGGATTATCTGTATCGATCCTTTGATTATTCACATTGCGGCTAAAAATACATTGATAAGGCAAGCAAATAAAAATGTCAGAAAGGCGAATCGAGGAGATAGGAAAATTAGGGTGATTCAGGTTAAAGATATGGGCTAATAATAAATAGCTGAAAAATAAAAAAGACTTATATGAAACGACTTTAATAGATAATTATTCTATTTGTCTAGGTGATTTTTTGGGTGAATTGTACACAAATGTTATTGTTCGAAAATAAACAGAAGTGCTGTCATTAAATCCACTTATTGCTCTGTATATTGCCTTCTGTCGGAAAATCAAAAGAGCCTCCGTAGAGACTCTTGAATCATATTAAAAGCTTAAACGGGCTTAAAGGAAATCTTTGAGCTGTGGCTTGACCCCATTCCAGATCGCGAAAGATTCAATCGCTTGACCGACCAGCATGCCAAAACCTTCAGCGCTAGGAACACCACGCGCACGGGCTTGATCTAGAAAAGTAGATGGTTTGCCATAGGCCATTTCATATGCGTGTTTAAACTGCAGTGCTTCCGGCAGGATTAAGGCATCACCACTCAAGCTGGCAGAAGTTGCATTGATAATAAGATCGAACTCACCCGCCAGATCAGTCAAGGCAATCGCTTGCAGTTCAGCTTGTGGTACTGCATCTTTTAAATCCGCAATCAGCTGTTCGGCACGGGTGAGGGTACGATTGGCAATGACAATTTTCTTCACACCTGCCTGTACCAGTGGATAGATCACCCCACGAGTCGCACCACCAGCGCCAATAATCAGAATATCGGTATTTTCCAGGTTCCAGTCTAAAGCACGAATAGCTTCAACCAGACCTTGACCATCGGTATTATCACCATGCAGGAGGCCATTTTCCATCCATAGTGTATTTACTGCACCGGCAATACGAGCGCGTTCAGTCAGCACCTGACACTGTGCATAAGCTTGTTCTTTAAACGGAACCGTGACATTCATGCCGATACCGCCTTGGGCAAAGAAGTCCTGAATATTGGCTTCAAAGCCATCCAGCGGAGCCAGACGTTTACTATAGGTGAGATCAATACCGGTTTTAGCGGCAAATGCATGATGCAATTCTGGAGAACGTGATTGTTCAATCGGGTTGCCAACAACAGCAAATTGTTTGCTCATTTCACAGTGTCCATGTGCTGAAATGCTCAACAATATACGTGAAAACAGGTAGGGACTAAAGTATTGAAAGGTCTAATTCTAGGGGCTTATTTTAGGAATTACAGGTTTTAATAATGCGTTCAGTCAGAAGCAGGGCACCACTTAAGATAATACCGATAATCATAATAATGCTGACACTGATTGCCAGACTGTCCAAGATAAGATCCTTGGTTAAGAATGTTGTGGTAATTGCACTGACTGTAACGGCCAGAAATACCCACATCATCAGCACATGACTTTTGAAATGTCGTAGCTGCATATATTTTTACCCAATATTTTTTAAGATTTTACTATACAGCAGAGCTTGTGACGAAGTGAGGACATTTCTGCTTATTTATATAAAGAAAAGTTTCTAAATGTTTATAGGAAAATTTTTCGTTCAAATTAATAGTCTTGAAGAATTAGTTTTGTAAATTTGGGAACGAATTAATTGCATGAAGTTTTCAGGAGAAAAAAATTAGAGGTATTGTAAGCAGAAAATAATTGGAACAGTCTTACAAAAAATGCCCTCAAACTGAGAGCATTTTGGTTAAGCGTACACTTACTTCTTTAACTCTTGCAGCCAATCTCGTGGCTTTAGATAATAATCGGTAAGTTGTTTCTCTGGTGAACCTTCGGCCCATTCCGGACGATAAGACCAACCAGTGAGTGGTGGCAGACTCACTAGAATGGATTCGATCCGACCACCAGTCTGTAAGCCAAACAAAGTGCCACGGTCATACACTAGATTATATTCAACATAACGGCCACGACGATACAGTTGAAACTCACGCTGTGCTTCGCTATAAGGTTTGTCCTGATTGCGCTGGAAAATCGGAATGATGGCATCTAAGTAACCATTGCCCACCGCCTGCATGTATTTAAAACAGGTTTCAAAATCCCATTGGTTCAGGTCATCAAAGAACAGGCCACCGACACCGCGCTGTTCATCACGGTGCTTTAAGTAGAAATAATCATCACACCATTTTTTATGCTGTGCATAAACTTCTTCGCCAAATGGCGCACACAGGTCATGCGCCGTCTGATGCCATGAAAGCACATCTTCATCATTCGGATAGAACGGTGTCAGGTCAAAACCACCGCCAAACCACCAGATCGGATCCTGGTCTTCTTTTTCAGCAACAAATAGGCGCACATTGGCATGTGAGGTCGGCACATTTGGATTTTTAGGATGGATCACCAGTGAGACGCCCATCGCCTGTGCCTTAGCCCCGGCAATTTGTGGATGACGTTCAGTGGCTGAAGCCGGTAGTTTAGAAATATTGATGTGCGAGAACATCACCCCGCCTTTTTCAATTACTGTCCCATTTTGCAGCACACGTGAACGGCCACCACCACCTTCAGGTCGTTCCCAGTCATCAATGATAAACTCAGCTGAGCCACCACCAGTACGTTCTTGTTGTTCGAGAGCCGCACAGATGCGCGCCTGTAAGTCGAGGAGGAATTCGCGTACGCGTTGAATATCCGCAGAAGTTGGATGCTGCATCAAAGCCCTCATGGGGAGAAAGAAAGACTTTCTACATCAAAGCATAAAATGGCATAAAAATTAAGATGTATTTGCCGATACTGATGATCTAAAAAGACTTTGTGTTCACAGTAAATTAAAGCAGGGTAGCGTATTAAATCCGACCGAGATGCTAGGTTGAATTCTTTTTCCGACCCCCACACAATAGCTTTAGATGGCCCATGCTTGGGTGAATTTTCGATGGTCATAGGTGGATATTATGTCGGTTCAGGCTACTTCCCTCATTCAAAAATACAATGTCCCAGGTCCACGCTATACCAGTTATCCAACTGTACCGTATTGGGAAGAACAGTACTTTTCTCTGAAACAGTGGAAACAGACTTTAAAGCGCTCTTTTGCTGAATCGAATCAGAAAGAAGGCATCAGTCTATATATCCATCTGCCCTTTTGTGAAAGCCTGTGCACTTTCTGTGGATGCCATAAACGTGTCACCAAACGGCATGAAGTTGAGCAACCCTATATTCAGGCGGTGCTGAAGGAATGGGATCTGTACTGTGAATTATTGGAAGAAAAGCCAATGATCAAGGAAATCCATCTTGGTGGTGGTACACCGACTTTTTTCTCGATTGAGCACTTAACTCAACTGATTAAAGGTATCTTGGTTAAGGCCGAAATAGCGTCTGAGCATGAATTCAGTTTTGAAGGCCATCCGAACAATACCACTTATGAACATTTGCAAGGCTTGTATGACTTAGGTTTCCGCCGGGTCAGCTATGGCGTGCAGGATTATAATGAAATTGTGCAGAAAGCCATTCACCGCATCCAGCCTTATGAAAATGTCAAACAGGTCACCGAATGGGCGCGTGAAATAGGTTATACCTCGATTTCGCATGATCTGGTCTTTGGCTTACCATTCCAGAGCCTGGATGATGTACTGACTACCATTGGTCAAACCAATACCTTAATGCCGGACCGTTTAGCCTTATATAGCTATGCGCATGTGCCATGGATCAAGGGCAATGGCCAGCGCGGTTTTAAAGATGCCGATGTGCCTAAAGATGAAATCAAGCGCCAGTGCTATGAAGAAGGCAAGAAGAAACTATTGGCACATGGCTACCATGAAATTGGCATGGATCATTTTGCGCTAGAAAGTGACAGCCTGTATCAGGCTTTTAAGGAGGGTTCTTTACACCGTAACTTTATGGGTTATACGGCTTCCAAAACGCAAGTGATGATTGGACTGGGGATTTCATCAATCAGTGATAGCTGGTACAGCTTTGCCCAGAATGTAAAAACCATTGAAGAATATTATGAATGTCTGGAACAGAATGAGATTCCAGTCGTTAAAGGGCATGTATTAAGTCGGGAAGATTTAATCATCCGTAAGCATATACTGAATCTGATGTGCAGTTTCACCACTTCTTGGGCAGATGAGCACATGCAATTTGCTGAAATTGACGAAGTGCTAGAACAGCTCAAAGAAATGTCACAGGATCAGTTAATTAAAATTGCAGACTCATCAGTCACAATTTTAGAGAAAGGGAAACCTTTTGTACGTAATATCTGTATGTCTTTTGACCTGAGATTAAAACGTAAAATGCCGGAGAACCGGATTTTTTCGATGACGATTTAGAAATCCCTTCAATCATTCTCAACCCTCCTTTAGCAAAGGAGGGTTGAGAATGATTTGTATGAAAGCTAAAAATCATCTTTCCGATACAGATGCGCCATACGTTCATGCTTGGTCTTAAGGTACTGTTCATTAAATGGATTTAGACCAACCGTCAGCGGTACACGATCCACCACATTAATACCTAAGTCTTTAAGTGCATTGATTTTTGTAGGGTTATTAGTAATCAAGCGTACTGCTTTTACACCTAAATGATCCAACATGATGCTACACATATCGTATTGGCGTGCATCGGCTGGCAGGTTCAGCATCAGGTTGGCATCTACAGTGTCATGACCTTGATCCTGTAGGGCATAGGCACGGATTTTATTGGTCAAACCAATCCCGCGGCCTTCCTGACGCAAGTACAGAATCACACCACGACCGACTTCATTAATCAGCTTTTGTGTCGCCTGAAGTTGCGGTCCACAATCACATTTCAGTGAGGCAAAAGCATCCCCCGTCAAACACTCAGAATGTACACGTACCAGCACGGGTTCATCACTTGGTTCTTCCAGTCCTTTAGATAACGCGACATGTTCTTCGCCAGTCTTAGGGTCTTGAAAAACAGTAATTTTAAATTCACCATGAGCGGTAGGTAATCTTGATGTTGCGACAAACTCGATAGGCACAGCTGAACCCGTTAAATCCTGAAATTGCTCAAAGTATAGCGTAATGATTGGACATTAGTAGGGTTGCATAGATGATTTTCTGGAGAACATTTTCTTTTTTGTATAAAGCGAACGATAATAGTTGATAAACAGTAAGATTATTCAGGATAATCGTATTCTGCAAATTTTACCCTGATCAAGCTCATTGTTTAATATTGCGCCGTTAACAGCTTTAGTCAATTGAAGCTGCTACAATTCGACTATATGATCGGGACTCCCCATAGACAGACCTAGCTTAGGATTTGCCAGGCTTTTGAAGGCTTTGCCATTTATGCTGTATACAGAAATACCAACTCAACGCCCTGTAACACCGTTGCTTGATGCGATCGATCATCCAGAGCAATTGCGTTCACTTGAGCAAAATCAGCTTGAGCAGGTGGCCGATGAGTTACGTCAGTACATTTTGTATGCTGCAGGACAAAGTGGTGGGCATTTTGGTGCCAATCTGGGGGTGATTGAGCTGACTGTAGCTTTGCACTATTGCTTCAATACGCCAGACGACCGCCTGATCTGGGATGTAGGTCATCAGGCATATCCGCATAAAGCCTTAACCGGTCGTCGTGAGCAATTAACCACGATTCGTGCCAAAGATGGCTTGGCCGCATTCCCGGCGCGTGATGAATCTGAATTTGATACTTTCGGGGTAGGGCATTCTTCCACTGCGATTTCAGCAGGCTTGGGCATGGCCTTGGCGCGTCGCTATCAAAAGAATCCATGTGAAGTGGTGTCCATTATTGGTGATGGTGCAATGACGGCAGGTATGGCCTTTGAAGCCATGAATGACGCCGTCGCGCACAATGCAGATCTGATGGTGGTGCTGAATGATAATGACATGTCGATTTCCTGCAGTACCGGTGGTTTTGCCAAGCATCTCGCTGCATTGTGGGAACGTGGTGAGTCGGTGAATATTACTGAAGAGGGTGAAGCCTTCGTTCAGCCGCATCCAGAATGGGTGTATAACTCACGTCTGCATTGTGCAGCGACTGATGCTGCCGATAACCTGTTTAAGGCGATCGGTTTTGATTATTTTGGTCCTTATGATGGCCATGATCTGAGTCAATTGGTTCATGTGTTTAATGCACTGAAAAAGCGTAAAGGTCCACGTCTGATTCATGTCTATACTAAAAAAGGCAAAGGCTTCGCTCCGGCAGAAGCAGAACAAATTAAATATCACGCGATTAGTCGTTTAAATGCAGGATCTACTGCAAATTCAGCACCAAAATATTCTGATGTCTTTGGTCAGTGGCTGTGCGATGAAGCGGCGAAAGATGACCGCTTGCTGGCCATTACCCCAGCCATGTGTGAAGGCTCAGGCATGGTAGAATTTGCTAAGCAATATCCTGAGCGTTTCTTTGATGTCGCGATTGCAGAACAGCATGCGGTAACGTTAGCAGCGGGTATGGCCTGTGAAGGTCTGAAGCCAGTTGTAGCGATTTATTCAACGTTTTTGCAACGTGGCTATGACCAACTAGTCCATGATGTGGCGCTACAAAATCTGGATGTGACGTTTGCTATCGATCGTGCTGGTCTGGTTGGTGAAGATGGTCCGACTCATGCTGGAGCATATGACTATGCTTATATGCGTACTATTCCAAACCTGGTGATCATGGCGCCAAAAGACGAAAATGAATGTCGCCAAATGCTACATACTGCGTATCTCTATAAAGGTCCGGCAGCAGTACGTTATCCGCGTGGGAGTGGTCTGGGTGTTGAGATTCAGCAAGACATGGTTGAATTACCAATGGGTCAGGCTGAAATCGTAGCGAGCTTTAATGGTCAGCATGATGACTATATCTCTGTACTGGCATTTGGTAGCCGAGTGCAGGCCGCTATCGATGCAGCCCAAGCCTTTGCTGCAAAACATGATGTGGCAGTACGTGTGGTGAATATGCGTTTCATCAAACCACTGGATACCCAAATGCTGGATAATATCTCGCAAAGTACCACTCTGTTCGTGACAGTCGAAGAACATGCAGTGATGGCAGGTGCGGGCAGTGCAGTCAATGAATATCTGGCTGAAGCGCAGATCGTAAAACCAATTTTAAATCTTGGTCTTGCTGATACCTTTATGGCGCAAGCGACCCATGCACAGATGCTGCAACAGGCAGGACTTGATGCTCAAGGCATTGAAAAGTCAATGAATCAGGCCTGGTCTTCACTTACCCAGCCAGTCTGAAACAACGTCTTCAAAATTTTAGACACATTTTTTTCCCAAAAAGCCCTTATATTTGCTAAAATGTAGGGGCTTTTATGCATTATTCTTTATCAATATCTTCAAATTTGTAGTGGGTGTTCAATGGAACCTATGGTGGTGATGGCTGCGCGTGCGGCTCAATTAGTTGGTCAAGAGCTTTTAAAAGCGCATCAAAATCGTCATAAACTCGATCTACAAGTCGAAGAAAAAGGCATTGATGGTCCTGTAACGCGTGTTGACCGTTACCTAGAGCAACTGACTATCGATACGCTGCGTAAAAGTTATAAAAACCACAGCTTCCTTGGTGAAGAGTTTGGTCTGCAAGAAGGTAAAGGTCACGACGCTGAATGGTGTTGGGTGATTGATCCTCTTGACGGTACACTGAACTTCATCAACGGTTTCCCGCATTTCTGTATCTCTATTGCTGTTCAGCACAAAGGCGTAACCCAACACGGTGTTATTTATGACCCTGTGAAAGATGAGCTATTCTCTGCAAGTCGTGGTCGTGGCGCGATGCTGAACCAGCGTCGTATCCGTGTAAATGTGAAAGACAACTTGCAGAATTCTTTCCTGGCAGTCGGTCATGCTTACCGTGCTCAACGTGGCGGTGAAGTGGTGTCTTATGCGAAAAACCATTTCGAATCACTATTAAACGTTACTGAAGCAGGTGCTCAATACCGCCGTGCAGGTTCTGCTGCGCTGGATCTGGCTTATGTTGCGGCAGGTCGTTTAGATGGTTACTTTGAACTTGGTTTGAAACCTTGGGATATCGCTGCTGGTGAACTGATTGTGAAAGAAGCGGGCGGTACAGTGGTTGATGCACGTGGTGGCAGCGAATCTATGGAAAAAGGTCAGGTCATTGCCTGCTCTATGAAAATGCTGAAACCTTTAATGCAGGCAGTTGTTCCTGCATGGGGCGAGGCAGCTAAATAATCGGGTTTAGACATTTTGGTTTAAAACATATAAGAGGCATCCTAAGGGATGCCTTTTTTATGACTGGATAATATTTTTTTCTGCTAAATATGGTTAAAATATCAACTAATTTTAGATTAATACAAAATAACAATAAAACTTAATGACATTATTTTAAATCCTGCTATAATCCGCGCACGCACTTAATTTCTGTTCGTTACCTGAACATTTCTCTTCTTATCATTGTGTATGCGCGTGCGGTCCAAAGAGAGGACGATATCTCGCGCCCCAATCGCTAAAGCGATTCCTTCAGGTTATGCCGTAATCATGCGTGCGTTATATCACATCGTCGTTACTCGGATCGCCGCTGAATGATCTCTTATTTTCAGCGTATATTGCTGTACCGCTTTTTGTCGATGTTCATTTGACTTTATTTTTAATGGAGCACCCAATTTCCGGGTGAAAGACTCTATGAGCAAAACTTTTGCTGATTTTCCTCTACACGAAACCTTACAACAAGCTTTACAAGCACTAGGCTTTACTGCGCCTACACCTGTACAGGAACTATCTATTCCTGCGGCGCTTGAAGGTAAAGACCTTCTAGTGTCAAGCCAGACTGGTTCTGGTAAAACTGCAGCCTTCCTTCTCCCTACATTGAATGGCCTTGCAACTGAAGATACTTTCGTTCCGTTCAAAGAACGCATGAAAGCGGTAACTCAACCGAATATCCTGGTAATTTCACCAACACGTGAACTTGCACAACAGGTTTGTCAGGATGCGATTGCATTTGTACGTCACATGAAAGGTGTTCGTATTGCTGCAATCATGGGTGGTATGCCATTTGGTAAACAAATCCAACAATTAAAAGGTGCACAAGTTGTAGTTGCGACACCAGGTCGTTTACTTGATCTTGTTAACCGTCGCCAGATTAAACTGGACAAAGTTGATGCGTTAATCGTCGACGAAGCTGACCGTATGTTAGACCTTGGCTTCTCTGAAGACCTTGAGGCAATCGGTGACTTGGCGGCGAACCGTAAACAGACTTTGATGTTCTCTGCAACATTTGCACCGCGTATCATCACGCTTGCTGAACGTATGATGAATGAGCCAGAGCGTATTGCGATCGAAACTGGTCACTCTACGAATACTGACATCACTCAGACTTTGCACTGGACTGATGGCTTTGAGCACAAGAAAAAATTACTGACTCACTGGTTAAACGAAGAAGACGTTGATCAGGCAGTTGTATTCGCTTCTACGCAAGAAGATACCGATATGCTGGCTGAAGAACTTGCTGAAGCAGGTCTATCAGTAGTAGCACTTCACGGTGCAATGCCACAGACAGTTCGTAACCGTCGTCTACGCAGCATCCGTGAAGGTCGTGCAAAAATCTTGGTTGCAACTGACGTTGCAGCACGTGGTCTAGACGTACCAACAATCTCTCACGTCATCAACTTCGGTCTTCCAATGAAGAACGAGGACTATGTACACCGTATTGGTCGT
>NZ_DEZM01000176.1:0-4090 GCF_002364825.1 Acinetobacter sp. UBA3132
TCGTACTTCATCTTTCTCATTCATTAGCACTAAGTCATTTGTCATATTTTAAATAGCTTATACTTTTTCATCAGACAAAAAAAAGACCGCTAAAAGCGATCTTTTTTCTAAGTCATAAAGACTTATGCAGCCAATGCATCTTTAGCTTTAGAAGCTAGCGCTGCAAACGCAACTGCGTCATGCATAGCGATGTCAGCAAGTACGCGACGGTCGATAATCACTTGAGCTTTTTTCAAGCCAGCGATCATACGGCTGTACGACAAACCATTTTGACGAGCACCAGCGTTGATACGCGCAATCCATAGAGCACGGAATTGACGTTTCTTCTGACGACGGTCACGGTAAGCATATTGACCAGCTTTGATTACCGCCTGGAACGCTACGCGGTAAACGCGTGAACGAGCACCATAGTAACCTTTAGCGCGAGCAAGAATTTTTTTGTGACGGCGATGAGCCTGTACACCACGTTTTACACGAGCCATTTATAATCTCCTTAGATGTACGGGCACATACGACGAACTGAAGCAACGTCACTTACGTGAACCATTACACAGCCGCGCAATTGACGAATACGCTTAGCAGATTTTTTGGTCAAAATGTGGCGTTTGAACGCTTGTTTACGCTTAAAACCGTTAGCAGTCGCTTTGAAGCGTTTAGCTGCACCACGGCGAGTTTTCATCTTAGGCATAACAACCTCTTTTGAACACCTGTTCGGCACGTCTGCACCATTGCAAAGACGCCCTGCAGGTAAGGGAGCCGATATTCTAAAGCATCTTTGTTTAAAACAAAAGCAGTATTAAAAGTAAAAGATAGATGACAGGTACTTAATCCTATTTCCCATAAATATTGCGCGATGAAATATCAAGCTGACTAATCCAAGTTTTTTTATAATCCACGCATCTTTCTCATAAAAAAACTTCTGACTCCTGCAGTAATACATTTATAACTTTGCATCAATCATGATTTTTTAATTATCACCTTCAAGATTCACAAGGCAGAAAAATAAATTATTTTGAATGAGATACTTGCCAGTATTGCCAATTCAAGAAATACTGCGCTTCAAAATTGGACATCCTCTTTGCTTGATTCAAGACCGAAACTTATGAAACGTATTCTGTGTATGACCCTGTTGTTGAGCTTTCCCTTTGCAGCAAGCTATAGCGCATCAACAAAAAAAGCACCGCAATTGCCCACACAGACCATTGATGTGCAGCCAACACATTTGACGACACGCATTGAGTGGACCAAGTTTCCCAAACCAAAATATAGCAATGAAGATTTAAAAGGTCAGGACCGTTCTGCGGTGGTACGTATCTATGCCAATGAGCAGGGACACATCAAACAGGCTGCCATTCAGGACAGTACCGGTTACCAGCAGCTGGATCAGCTACTACTTAATGCCGTGAAATCTGCTGAAGTTAGACCACATATTGAAAATAAAACAGCACTACCGATCATTGGCTATCAGGTGTTTAACCTGAAATTGACTGATCAGGATCAGGAATTTTGTGAATACAGTTTCAACTCTAAAAATTGGCAAGCACAACAGCAGCAGCAAAAAACTAAATTCCAGTATCTCAACCAACCTGAGCTGAACGTTAATACAGATTTACTGAATGAACATGACCGAACAGTAGAATTTCAGATTAAAGCCAATCGCAAAGGCGAGATTAAGAAAGTCAATATCAGAAAAGGCTCAGGTATTTATCAATTAGATCAGCAAGTAACAAATGCATTAAAAGGTACACAAATCAGTACTAAACGCCGCGCAAGTACCCTATGGTTGTATAAACCATCCAGCTTTAAGGATCAAATTCAGTTTAAACTGAATGAATGTAAATAAACCAAAAGAGGCTTTAAGCCTCTTTTTTAAATCATGCTATAAGCCATGTAAATAAACAGATAGCGCCCGATTTTCGCAATACTCACGATTAGTAAGAATCGAGCAAAGTTTTCCTTAAGCAATCCTGCAATTAAGGTAATTGGATCACCAATCATGGGCACCCAACTCAGCAACAAGGACCAATAACCGTATTTCTGGTAGCTCCTTTGTGCTTTTTGCATCTGCTGTTCAGACACTGGAAACCACTTCCGGTCTTTATACTGCTCAATTCTTAGACCTAAATACCAATTCACGCAAGAGCCGAGAATGTTCCCTACACTGGCAACAGCGATCAAAGTAAATGCTGAATAGCTACTATTGACCAGTAATCCTAACAATACCGCTTCTGACTGCAAAGGCAATAAAGTTGCTGCGCCAAAGGCAGACAAAAACAGAATCAGTAATGCCATCTAAGTGATCCGACTGTTTAGCGTGTCAGTCTTAATTGTCTTTTAGCTTTCAGATATTCCATATTTGACCAGAAAAGAGCGAATATGATTGCAAAGATACGAGACCATTTATATTTGGTTGCCAATGGCAAAATTGCCTCAGCCAATGCGCTCTGATCCTTGGTATTCAGCTCATTAATAACCAGCTGAATATGCACAATCTCAGCCACAAACAAGGCCAAACAGGCAGCTAAACCAAAGATAATGCTCCAGTAAATTCGAGGATTAGTTTCCACAATTCGAGTGAAGTTCAGGAAAAATGCTTTCATGCTCATATCCAATAAAAAACCACCTGAATCGGTGGTTTTAATAACTTTTGTACATCTTAACATAACAATCGCAGATTAACTGACCTGAATCGCTAATGCTTTTTGCACAGCAGGACGTGCCTGCATACGCTCAATATAACGACTGATTTCAGGATAATCCGCTAAATCAATACCTTGCCACTCATAACGAAGTAACCAGGGGAAAATCGCCATATCGGCAATTGAATATTCGCCAGTGACATAGTCCTGACCGACCAGCTGTTTGTCCAGTACACCATACAAGCGCTTGGTCTCATTCACATAGCGCTCTGTTGCATAAGGAATCCGCTCTGGAGCAAAACGGCTAAAGTGATGGTTCTGTCCCAGCATCGGGCCTAGCCCACCCATTTGCCACATCAACCATTGTTCCACCTGAATCCGCTTAATCTCATCGGTCGGATAAAACAGTCCGGTTTTACGTCCCAAATACTGCAAGATGGCACCCGATTCAAAGATTGAAATCGACCCATGATCTGGTCCATCCTGATCGACAATAGCTGGAATTTTATTGTTCGGTGAGATTGCCAGAAAGTCTGGCTGAAACTGGTCATTTTCCAGAATATTGACTGGAAGGATCTGATAAGGCAGCCCCATTTCTTCTAATGCGATTGTAATCTTATGACCGTTGGGTGTACCCCAGTAATATAAATCAATCATTCGTGCCTATACTCCATACACCTTTATTATGGTATTCCAACAAAATAATGGATCTGGTCAAAAACAACAAGCAATGCTTAATAAAATAATTTTTAATTTAATTTCAATAAATTAATTAATTTTTAAAAAAATTTCACTGAATTTTCTTGAAAATTTCTAGCCTGAACACATATTTATTTCTGCATAAGGATGGTCTATCCATCTTTTGCCCTGTCGATGATCATCATGACAGCGGTGTTTTCTTATTTTTAAAACTTTGCTGACCTCAGGAGGTTCTAATAATGAGTAATATCAATCTTCATCCATTATTCCGCCGCAGCATTGGCTTTGATCGCCTCAATGATTTCATTGATTATGCCATGCAAAGCGATGCGCCAAATTATCCGCCATACAATATCGAAAAACATGGTGAAAACCGTTACCGAATTGTCGTAGCCACCGCCGGTTTTAACCAGGAAGAGTTGAGTATTTCTCTTGAAAATCGCTTGCTGACAATTTCTGGAAAACCTGAAGCTGTTCAGATTGAAGGTACTGAGTATCTACATAAAGGTATAGCCCGTCGTGCCTTCAAACTATCACTGCGTTTAGACGAACACATTGAAGTACAGCAGGCAGATTATGCTAACGGTCTACTCGTAATTGACCTGCAGCGTGTAATTCCGGAAGAAAAATTGCCAAGACAAATTCCGATTGGCAAAAAGTTGTTGCTGGAAAATCCGGAAGAAGTTACTGAAAAAACCGTCAATGCGGAATAAGTATATATAAAATGTTCTAAAAAGGCCCTTCGGGGCCTT
>NZ_DEZM01000211.1:0-5085 GCF_002364825.1 Acinetobacter sp. UBA3132
TACGAAATTCTTAGTACGAGGTTAGAAAAAGCCCTTTTACAAGGGCTTTGTTTGTCAAAACAAAAAATACCTCTGCGCCATTGGCAAAACTTCCGCAGGCTCACAAGTCAGTAATTTCCCATCCGCCCGAACTTCATAAATTTCAGGGTCAACTTCCATCACAGGACAGTAAGTATTCAACTTCATATCTTTTTTCTGAATATCCCGTGTGCCTTTACATGGACTAATCAACTTTTTCAGACCGAGCTTTTCATGCACACCTGCCTCTATCGCCACTTGCGACAAGAAGGTAATACAGGTGTTATGCACACCACGGGCATTGGCACCGAACATTGGACGATAATGTACAGGCTGCGGAGTCGGAATTGATGCATTAATATCGCCCATTGGCGCAGCTGCAATCATCCCACCTTTAATAATCATCGACGGTTTAACGCCAAAAAATGCAGGCTTCCATAAGATTAAATCGGCAAGTTTACCTACTTCCACCGAACCAATTTCATGACTCAAACCATGCGTAATGGCAGGGTTAATCGTATATTTGGCGATATAACGCTTGACACGATTATTATCATGCGTGGCATTGTCACCCTCCAAAGGTCCACGCTGCACTTTCATTTTATGTGCCGTTTGCCACGTGCGAATCACGACTTCACCGACACGCCCCATCGCTTGTGAATCTGATGACATCATGGCAATCGCACCCAAATCCTGCAAAATATCTTCCGCTGCAATAGTTTCACGGCGAATACGACTTTCCGCAAATGCCACATCTTCAGAAATTGCAGGGTCTAAATGATGGCAAACCATCAACATATCCAAATGCTCATCAATGGTGTTGATGGTATACGGACGAGTTGGATTGGTCGAAGATGGTAAGACATTCGGCTGACCAATGGCTTTTAAAATATCAGGCGCATGTCCACCGCCCGCACCTTCAGTATGGTAGGTATGAATGGTCCGGCTTTTAAATGCTGCCAAAGTTTCTTCTAGAAAGCCGCTTTCGTTGAGTGTGTCGGTATGAATCGCCACCTGTACATCATACTGATCTGCCACAGTCAAACAATTATCAATGGCAGCAGGGGTTGAGCCCCAATCTTCATGCAGCTTTAAACCGACCACACCCGCTTTAATTTGCTCGGCTATCGGTTCAGGTTGACTTAAATTTCCTTTACCGAGTAAACCAATATTCATCGGTAAATCATCAATGGCTTGTAGCATAGTCGAGATATGCCAAGGTCCAGGTGTCACAGTAGTTGCCGATGTGCCTGCCGCAGGTCCTGTACCACCGCCAATCATGGTGGTCACACCTGACATCAAAGCGGTTTCCACTTGTTGCGGGCAAATCCAGTGAATATGGGTATCGACACCACCTGCCGTTAAAATCTGCCCCTCACCTGCAATGACTTCGGTTGCAGCACCCAATGGAATAGTAATATCAGGCTGAATATCAGGGTTGCCTGCTTTACCAATTTTCCAGATACGGCCATTTTTCAAACCAACATCTGCTTTGACAATACCCCACCAATCGACAATCAGCGCATTGGTAATCACAGTATCAGCAACGTCATCGGCTAAAAGCTGAGATTGCCCCATGCCATCACGAATGACTTTACCGCCACCAAATTTGACCTCTTCCCCATAGGTGGTGAGGTCTTGTTCCACTTCAATAAACAGTTCGGTGTCGGCTAAACGGACACGATCGCCAACTGTTGGACCAAACATTTCCGCATAAGCGCGGCGTGACATTTTCATTTTATAAGTATTCCTTTAGTCCAACTTGCCCATGACCCGACCTGCAAAGCCATACACTTCGCGCTTACCGGCTAAAGCCACCAATTCAATATCACGGCTTTGTCCAGGCTCAAATCGAACGGCTGTTCCTGCTGCAATATTTAAGCGATAGCCATGGGCTTTTTCGCGGTCAAATTGCAAAGCATCATTGGCCTCGGCAAAGTGAAAATGTGAACCCACCTGAATCGGACGATCACCCGCATTGGCCACGGTCATCCTTAAGGTTTGTCTGCCCACATTCATTTCAATATCAGTATCTGGCGTAAAAATTTCACCCGGAATCATATGATGCTCCTAGACAATTGGTTGATGCACAGTGACGAGCTTAGAGCCATCGGGAAAGGTCGCTTCAACCTGAACTTCGGCAATCATTTCAGCAATGCCGTCCATGACATCATCACGAGTCAGTAAAGTCGTGCCGTAGTGCATCAACTCGCTCACACTCATGCCATCACGTGCACCTTCCAGTAAAGCAGCAGAAATAAAGGCAATGGCTTCCGGGTAATTCAATTTTAGCCCGCGTGCCTTACGGCGCTCTGCCACTAGTCCTGCAGTAAAAATCAGCATTTTGTCTTTTTCAGTCGGATTTAGTTCCATGTCTATTTCCTATTTCTTCAATATTTTTAATGCAAAATGTGTGCAAATTCATTCAGTATTCCCTCTCCTGAACGAGCTCTTAAGCATTGCTTTAAAAGCGACGTGCAAGTGAGGGTTAGGGTGAGATGAACCTTCATTGTCATAAACCCTCCCTCTAGCTCCCTCCCAAAGGGAGGGACAATGAAAATAAATTTCCTTCTCCTTTTAGGAGATGAGTAACACTGCTACACAAAGGAAAGGTAAAAATAGTTGATCCTCTCTTTTACGAGTCGAACGATTCTTTAATCTCCCTAAATCCCTCTTTGAGAAAAAGAGATTTTCTCCTCCCTTTATCAAAGGAAGGTCGAGAGGGATTACGTTCGCCAAATCCTCGGAAACTCTTCATCTAGTCCAAACCAGTAACGACGCAGTCGTGCACGCATCGCAGCAAATGCATCATGACACTGGCGCACGTCATCCCCGAGATAACGCGCCGTCAGCACATCATCCAGTAGTGTTAATGTCACCGGTACATCCATACGCATGATGAGTTCACGAATCAGGTCGATGTGCTCATCCAGATAAAAACTTGCACGATATTTTTCAGGCGGTACAGCCCATAGACTGCCCATCACAGCATGTCCATTCATACCCAGACAGGAGTTTAACCAGCGATCCTGTCCGGAGAATTTCAACTGATCTGCAACCAATAGCTTTGCACCGCGATACAGTAGAAAACGGCTGCGATAACCACCCTGCTCAAACTGCTCGTATCTTGCCTGACGGCCAATCACCAGCATGTCCCAGCCAATAAAACTGGCAGTTTGATCTAAATGAATGGTGGTGGACGCATGTGCATTGGCACCATCAAATAACATGGTTTCCTGCGGCAGCCATTCAAAAATCCCCTTTTCTTCCACACGAATATCAATATGCTGATAGGCCTGTTTCAGATTGGTCTTGTACCATTTACCTGCACCTGGTGTGGTCACCAGTCCGTGCGCATTTGCTCCGACGCGCATATCGAAACTCAGGTGATCTCCTCCGGCAATTCCGGCAGGTGGATGTACAATAATTGCATGACAGACTCCGGTTTTTTCAGGCCACAGCATTTTTTGCACACGAACCGGCCCCTCATGCTTGCGATGCTGCAGAATGGTTCGTCCATTACTGCAATCTGCCTCGAAACCCAGTTGCAAACGTGCAAACCAGAGTTTTGCTGCTGAGCCGCGTTCTGCTTCTACCACGCTATTCATTTCGTTGTGCACTTATCCTGACTAACTAACCTATGCCTTAAACAGACCTTGTTTTTCGATAAATTCAATAATTTGCTCAAGACCATCTTTGGTTTTCATATTGGAAAATAAAAATGGTTTCTCGCCACGCATACGTTTTGCGTCTTGATCCATAACATCCAGATTTGCACCCACCATCGGTGCTAGGTCGGTTTTATTAATGATCAGTAAGTCCGATTTGGTAATACCCGGGCCACCTTTACGTGGAATCTTTTCACCACCCGCAACATCAATCACATAAAGCGTTAAGTCTGAAAGTTCTGGGCTAAATGTCGCGGCCAAGTTGTCGCCACCACTTTCAATAATGATCAGCTCCAGTCCGTCAAACTTTTCACACAGGTCATCAATTGCAGCGAGGTTAATCGAGGCATCTTCACGAATCGCAGTATGGGGACAGCCACCAGTTTCAACACCGACAATACGGTCAGGCGACATCGCTTCATTACGGGTCAGGAAGTTCGAATCTTCCTTGGTATAAATGTCATTGGTGACCACGGCCATGTTGTATTTATTTCGCAAGGCCTGACACAAATTCAGGGTTAAAGCAGTTTTACCTGAACCCACTGGGCCACCGATTCCAACGCGTAATGGACTACGTTCTGACATAATTTTTCCTTTAATTTTTAAGATCTAAATAAACGGGAATATTGATTTTCATGGCGCATACTCAGCATGGCGTAATTCGGCAAAGCGCTACTCATCTCATCATCACTCAGGTTAATGGCACGCTCGATAAGTGCCGGAATTTCTCCATGCAGATGCCAGAGAATCCGCTGGCCACTCATTTGCCCCAAAGGCACTGTTTTCACAGCGGCTAATACCTGATTTTCCAGAACAGCAAATGCATAAGCAGTCAGGACATCATCGACTTCTAAATGCAATTCGCCACATAACTGGGCATAGACTGGAACGTAGCCATACTGTTTTTTGACTTTTACTGGTCGCTTGAGTACATCGCGAATCCAGGCATTTAGTGAAAATGCCAGCTGCTGGGATTCTGCCAGTAATTCCTTACTTTCACGGCTTGCCCTGTAAATTTCAGCCCAATGTTGAAATATGATTTCATCGTCATAGCTTTGCATTAAGCGTTTTAAAATTGGCAGTTCGAAACGTAGCAATAGCATTTCCAACACTTCATTAAAGTAGGCAATGCTGGAAACTTCGTCATGAATCAAGCCGGTATCAATCGCGCTTTCAACCCCTTGTGAATAGCAGTAAGCACCGACCGGTAGTGCCGTCGAAGACAGGGTTAGCAGGCTGAGTAGTTGCGAAGCCTTAATGTGCGACATGATGCAATGACTTGATTGGGCTTAAACGGTGATCATGCTGGTGCTGTGCATAAGCGCCGCTCTCTGGTTCAAACGGATGTTGTACGGTATCTACACGTAAACCCAAACCTTTAACCATTTCAGCCAGTACA
>NZ_DEZM01000058.1:0-6448 GCF_002364825.1 Acinetobacter sp. UBA3132
ATTATATGAAATCAGGGGCTTGGTTGCAGCGGCATCTGCAATAAATTTATTTTGCTGGAGGTTCATGGATAGATCCTTTTTTAAATAGTTTGAAATATTCATTGTTTTCATTATTTTCTCCTTACCAACGGACTTCAAACTTCTTGCGTAACCAGATGGCTAAGCTGTTTAAGCCAATCATCATGACAAGGAGAACAATAATGGCGGCAGCAGTACGACCTTCGAAGAAGTTACGCAATTCATTACCCTGCCACAGGAAAATCTGTACAGGTAATGCAGTCGATTGATCTAGTGGCGTTGCCGGTACGCTAGCAACAAAGGCGCTCATCCCGATCAATAACAGTGGTGCGGTTTCACCAAGTGCCTGTGCGACACCAATAATCGCTCCGGTTAAAATACCTGGTAGTGCGAGTGGTAAAATATGATGGAATACAGTTTGTAAACGTGATGCACCTAAGCCTAAGGCTGCCTGACGAATTGATGGTGGCACAGCTTTTAGAGAAGCCCGTGTGGTAATAATCACGGTTGGCAAAGTCATCAGACTAAGTACCAGACCACCGACTAATGGCGCTGAAAGTGGTAAATGCATCCAGCCGATGAAGATCGCTGCACCGAGTAGACCGAAAACAATAGAAGGAACGGCTGCCAGGTTATTGATGTTGACTTCAATGACATCGGTGATCCAGTTTTTTGGTGCAAACTCTTCCAGATAGATGGCTGAAGCTACACCGATTGGAATCGAGATAAAGATCACGATCAACATCATGAACAGTGAGCCCATGAATGCACCTGCCAAACCAGAGGTTGCAGGCGAACTACGGGAGTCCGGATTGGTAAAGATATTGGTATTGAAACTGTTTTCGATCACGCCTGAAGCTTTCATGTCATCAGCAATCTGGCGGACTTCAGGACTTAGCTGTTGCTGCTCATCTGGCAGGTTACGGTCAATATTACCTGCAAGCCATACATCAACATTGGCGTCGGCCAAAATTTTAACTTCCTGGGTTTTTCCGACCAGACTTGGATTGTTCAGCACCATGTCACGCAGACGATAGGCTTCTGAACTGGTATATAAATAACCCAGTTCATCACGCTGGTTTTCCAGCTTGCCGTCTTTGGCAATCATGCCATTAATGATCAGGGCATCCCAGTCGACCATGCCAGCCTGCATCTGCCAATCCACCATACGCTGTTCAAACTGTGCAGGAGACTCGCCGGCAGTCTGTTTTGGTTGTGGACCAATATTGACAATTGCCGGATCGAAATGGATAGGCAGGCTCATACTGCTTTGCCAGAATGCCGGCAAGCCTTTGGCCAAGATACTACCGAATAGCAATACGACAAAGAACAGACCCGCCAATACCGCAGAAAAACCAAGCATACGAAAGGTTTTTTCTTTGCGATGGCGCCGTGCAAGAGAGCTTTGAATGGTCTTTTTACGCTCTTCACGCAGCTCAGCATTAACAGATGGATCAATACGCTGATCTAAAGGTGTGGTATTTGAAGTACTCATTAGTCGTATTGCTCACGATATTTACGCACGATGTACAGTGCGACAATGTTCAAACCTAAGGTAATAACAAAAAGAGTCAGACCTAATGCAAACGCAACCAGTGCTTGTGGACTAGCAAAGTCAGTATCGCCAGTTAATTGGTTCACAATGGTAATGGTTACAGTTGATACCGCTTCCAGTGGATTGGCATGTAACAGCGGGCTATTACCTGCTGCCAGTACCACAATCATGGTCTCACCAATCGCACGGGATGCTGCCAGCAAGAAGGCACCGATAATGCCCGGCAAAGCGGCTGGCAGCACCACTTGGCGGATCGTTTCAGATTTGGTTGCGCCTAGACCCAGTGAACCGTCTCGTAAGGCACGTGGTACCTGGGTAATAATGTCATCTGATAAAGAAGATACAAATGGAATGATCATGATGCCCATAACAAAGCCGGCAGTTAAGGCACTGGTCGCATTAATATCAACACCGACCATAGCACCGAGCGTTTTAATAAATGGGCCCAGAATCATCAAGGCAAACACACCGTAAACGATGGTTGGAATACCAGCCAGAACCTCAATAGTCGGTTTTGCCCATGAACGGAATTTTGGTGAGGCATATTCGGACAAATAGATTGCAATCATCAGACCCAATGGGACTGCGACCAACAGGGCGATTCCACTGACCATCAAGGTGCCCCACAATAAAGGCAACAGGCCATAACTTCCTTCGGCATTGCCTGAAGTGCTAAAACCCGGGTTCCATTGTGTGCCAAAGAAAAAATCAATTGGGCTGACGAAGCTAAAGAAGCGCATTGCTTCGCCAAACATCGACATGACAATGCCGAGTGTGGTCAGGATGGCAACACCAGAACAGAGTGCCAAGCTGATATTGATGACTTTTTCAACCTGATGACGTGCACGCAACTGATTACTGATACGTTTTTTGGCCCAAACCAGTCCGGCAACAGCAACAGAGATCACTACCACCAGCTTGGCATAGCTGCTGATGCTCATGATACGTGCCACCTGCTCTGCTGCAGCCAGTTCATAAGCCTGTGGTGTATCACTAACGCCAAAACCGGAAGCCAGTGCCTGCACCCGATCCACGATCACACTCAGAGCTGCAGAATCCATGCCTGCGACCATCCGTTGTGGCAGGTGTTTCAGCACCAGCTGTTCCAGGAGCACAGGTTCAACCAGATTCCAGATCATGAAGATTAAAAATGCAGGAATACCACACCATAAAGCCACCATGGCGCCATAATAGCCAGGACGCGAATTCAGCATTGCTGTGTTTTTGCCTTGGCCTGCCAATTTCTGGCTTCGACTTAATCCGATCTGATAGGCAACGGCGATAATCGCCAGTAACACACCCAGGAGTAGCAGATTCATGTATGCTCCACTGTTTTTTCAATCTTCATATTTTTAAAAAACCTATCTATGACTAAAAGCCGGTGACCGTTTCCAGCCACCAGCTATTTCAATATTTGCTTACTTCACTACAACTACTTTAGCTGCCTTAAAGTTAGCAAGTACTGCTGCACGTTCCTTATCAGACATTGAAATCAAACCTGCTTTTTCCAGTTTCGATCCTTTACCAGATACTTTCTTGCTCAGGAAGTATTCAGTGAACTGTGGCAAACCTTTGATTGATTTCAGGTGTTCGCCTTTCACATAGAAGAACAATGGACGAGATACCGGATAAGAACCATTCAGGATGGTCTGCTCAGATGGTGCAACGTTGTTAACTGTTGCAACACGCAGTTTGTCACGGTTCTGGTCATAGAAACCTAGACCAAATACACCAACTGCACTTTGAGAGGTTTTCAGACGTGCCAGTGTTTCGGTGTAGTCACCTGAAATTTCAATAACACGACCATCTTTACGGAAAGTGGTACAGGCTTTCTTTTTGGCATCTTTATCTAAAGACTTAATTGCAGCATATGTTTCACAACCTGCATCCACCATCTTCTCCTGGAAGACTTCGCGTGTTCCATGATTCGAAGCAGGGATTACCAGTGTGATCGGCTCATTAGGAAGTGACTTGTCAATCTGGTTCCAGCGTGTATACGGGTTAGCTACCATTTTGCCGTTGGCTGGTAACTGTGCTGCCAAGGCTGCAAAAACATGTTGTGGACGAAGTTTATAAGCTGCTTTTTTGGCATTCGATGCAAAGACAATACCGTCATAACCGATTTTGATTTCTAGCACCTGGTTAACGCCATTCTTTTTACATTCTGCCAATTCGGAACTTTTGATCTGGCGAGATGCGTTTGCGATATCGATGGTATTATCACCAACACCATTACAGAACTGCTTTAAACCACCTGACGAACCGCCTGAGCCGACAACTGGAGTTTTAAACTGCGGGAAAGTATTGCCAAATTCTTCAGCTACAATACTTGCATATGGAAGTACAGTTGAAGAACCTGCAATTTGAATTGTGTCGCGTGCTGCATTCGCTGCAGTCATGCCTAGCCCCATCACTGCAAGTGCAAGTGTAATTTTTGTAAAGCGCATTCTGTATCTCTCACAATCATTTAAATTTGGAGTACGCCACTTTTTTTGTCGTGTTGTACTTGTTTCGATACAAGTATTTTGATTTTTAAATATGACAGGCGGGTTACAGATTTATGAAGATTTTATGATAAGTGTTACAGCACTAAATAAATTAAAAATATTTATTATTTTCAATGCATTATAAATTATTTAAGAATTTTTTTGACATTTTTATAGCAAGCAAATATGTAAAAAATTTTGTGTTTCTTACAAAGAATTTCTTTTTTTACCACAATTTTGATGCATGAATAACCACTATTTAAATTTGATTTAGAAACAAATAATCTTTGTTGAAATATAAAAAAAGGAGACCAACAGGCCTCCTTTTTCACACCACAATCACTTATGCAATTGGTGGTGTATAAGTACCGTCAGCGATGGAATCCTTGATTCGATCCGCTTCTGCAAGCACCAGTGCCAGCAGGTTCTTCACGTTTTCAAGTGTTGCCACCGGACTTAAAGTCGTCATTTTCAGAGATTGAACCTGACCGACTTTAGTTACACCAATGTTCGCTTCACCACGCGCAAACAGCTCATCTGCTACGTTCTGGTTCAGGGCATCCACAAACTCAGCTGGATAACCTGCTGGAACCACACGGAACAATACTGATGCAAACTGTGGCTCAACCAGAAGTTCCAGACCATCAGTTGCCTTGATGTAGTCTGCCACTTCACGTGTCAATTTCACGCCATGATCGATCATTGAACCGTAAAGCTCTTCACCCAAGGCTTCAACCGTCATCCACAACTTCAACGCATCGAAACGACGTGTCGTTTGCAGTGACTTCGATACCAGGTTCGGAACGCCGTGCTCTTCATCATAAGCAGAGTTTAAATACTCTGCTTCATAATGCATGAAACGATAGTTCGCTTCATCTTTTAGCAGGAATGCACCACATGAAATCGTTTGGAAATAATGCTTGTGGAAATCCAGTGTGATCGAATCAGATAACTCAATCCCATCCAGCATAGAACGATAGTCATTGGATAGAATCAGTGCACCACCCCATGCCGCATCGATATGCATCCACGCGCCATATTTATTGGTGATTTCACGAATTGCTTTCAATGGATCAATCGCGCCCGCATCAGTTGTACCTGCGGTTGCTACCACACATGCGACGATTTTGCCTTCAGACTGAAGGTGCGCCATGGTTTTTTCCAGAGCATCAACATCCATCTGTGCATTTTCATTTACAGGAACAGTGACTACTGACTGGAAGCCCATACCCATCATTGCCATGTTCTTTTGCACAGAGAAGTGCGCATTTTCAGAACAGATGACTTTGACGTTACGCATCGCGTCCGCAGGAATACCATCACGCTGAACCGACCACGGATTATCGTTTTCGTCTTTCCAGTTTTTCGCGATGCAGGCATCACGCGCCAGCAATACACCCATCAGGTTCGACTGTGTACCACCTGAAGTGAATACACCCGCCTGACCTGAACCATAACCAACCTTTTGACGTAGCCAGTCGATTAACTGCACTTCCATCAAAGAACCCGCTGGGCTTTGATCCCAAGAGTCCATTGACTGGTTAGTCGCATTGATCAGCACTTCTGCAACCTGGCTTGCCACCATGGTTGGACAGTGCAAATGCGCTAGAGAATGCGGGTGATGTACTTTCAAGCTTTTGTTAAGGAATAGCTCAACCATACGCTCTAAAGATTTTTGAAGACCCAAACCATCTTTAGAAGGGTTGAAAGAAATTGCGCTACGCAATTCCTTGATGCTGCCACCCGTGTACATTTTGTCATTTTGCAACCATGCTGCAACCGCTTCGGTCGCTTGGTCCATCGCTGACTCATAGTCAGCGATAGATGCAGCATCATTGCAGAGTAACGCTTTACGATGTTCTGCAAAATCTACCATAAATTACGCGCCTCGAACTGCGACTAAAGCTTCAGCAACCGCTTTCTTGAAGCGAACCAGAACTTCTTCACACTCTGCCTGAGTAATAATCAACGGGCAAAGTAAACGGATCACTGTACCGTTACGACCACCTTTCTCAAGCAATAATTTATTGTTGAAACAAGCAGTCTGGATCGCTGCAGCCAATTGACCATCGGCAGGTAACGAACCCATATGATCAGCAGGTTTACGTTCGTCTACGATTTCAACACCGATCATTAAGCCACGACCACGCACGTTACCGATACATGGGAATTCAGCAGCTAGCTTTTTCAGTTCAGCTTGCAGGAAATCACCACGTTCTTGTGCGTTTTGCGCAAGGTTTTGCTCTTTAATGGTATTGATCGTTGCAAGACCTGTACCCATTGCCAGCTGGTTACCACGGAATGTACCGGTATGGCCAGCAGGTTGCCATGCGTCGAACTTACGTTTAATACCCAATACCGCAAGTGGCAGGCTACCACCGACCGCTTT
>NZ_DEZM01000025.1:0-6268 GCF_002364825.1 Acinetobacter sp. UBA3132
CATTTATCTTCCTCGTATTTCCTAACTATAAGAAAATTCTTTAGAAAGCTTACCGGACTTATCCTTTAGACCAGTTTTTTCGATAATAAAACACCTCATTAATCACTTGCTTTATCTTATTTTGGAATAAGCAAATCATTAATCAAGACAACTACTTATCTTTAATAGTCATAAGATATGCTCGTTTTTTGATATTGGCATATATAGATGTTTGGTCCGATTGAGTTTATTTTAGCAGGTGTGTTAGTTGGTTTCTGTGTAGGGATTACTGGTGTCGGCGGTGGTTCACTGATGACCCCTATTTTAATCAGCCTATTCCGGATTGAACCGCACATTGCAATCGGTACTGACCTTCTATATGCCGCAATCTCTAAATTCTGCGGTTCTTTTGTCCATGCAAAAAAAATGAATATTATCTGGCCCATTGTGATCTGGCTGGCAATCGGCAGTATTCCTGCCTCATTTGCAACCCATTGGGTACTTGAGAACTATCTCAGTCAATCTACCCACTATAAAGCAGTACTCACCATGGTACTCGGTTTTATGCTAACGCTGACCGGTATTTCTATTGTATTCCGCGCTTCAATTGAGAAGTTCTTTAATAAATACCGTAAACAAGAACTGCCAGATATGACCCAGGATCTGGAAAAGGTCGATTTTAAATCTGGCAAAAAACGCGCCCTGATTATCATCATGGGAATCGTGCTTGGTGTTTTTGTGACCTTGTCTTCAGTGGGTGCAGGGGCATTCGGTATTATGGCATTGATTCTAATGTTCCCGAATTTGCCGATGATTCGTATTATCGGTTCTGACGTGGTGCATGCCGTACTTCTAACTTTAGTCGCAGGCTTGGGCCATATGAGCGCAGGTAATGTAGACTTTGCTTTGTTAGGCTGGTTACTGGTGGGTTCTATTCCTGCAATCGTGATCGGCACATTGATCAGTTCACGTATGCCTGAGAAAATTATCCGTAAAATTCTGGGTGTTACCCTGTTCTGTCTGGGTGTGAACTTTATGCTCAATCCAGTCAAATCCAAACCTGCCCAACCAGCTCAACCCGAGTTGGTCACCGAAGCAGAAAAATCTCAGGCCGTTTAAACTAAACCTCAGATTCATCACTTTTTTTTCAAAGATTTATTCATCTTTTTTATAACAAAGTGACGCATCATTCATGTTATATTCGGGATATTAAACAACCTTTTGTATGATCGAACCAGTGACGGCAATGAATACACTACAGTCAAATCCTATTTCACAATCAGATATTGATGATGTGAATATCCAAAGCATGATTCCTCTTGTAACTCCAGCACAATTAAAGACTGAGTTGCCTTTGACTGAGAATGCTTATCAAACCGTACTGAAAGGTCGTGAAACGATTCGCAATATTCTGGATGGCAACGATAAACGTCTTTTTGTCGTGATTGGTCCATGTTCAATTCATGACCCCGAAGCTGCCAAAGAATATGCTGAGCGCCTGAAAGTGCTGAGTGAAAAAGTAAAAGACAGCCTGTATCTGGTAATGCGTGTGTATTTTGAAAAACCACGTACTACCATTGGCTGGAAAGGTCTGATCAATGACCCGGACATGAATGACTCGTTCAATATTGAAAAAGGTCTACGCATTGGCCGTAAGCTTTTACTTGAGCTGAATGAAAAAGGTCTGCCATGTGCAACCGAAGCACTTGATCCAAACTCACCACAGTATTATCAGGATTTAATTTCATGGTCAGCGATTGGTGCACGTACTACCGAAAGCCAGACTCACCGTGAAATGTCATCTGGCCTGTCTTCACCAGTAGGTTTCAAAAACGGTACTGATGGCGGCCTGACTGTTGCAACCAATGCCATGCAATCCGTGAAACACGGTCATAGCTTCCTCGGTCTGAACGATCAAGGTCAGGTTGCAGTCATTCGTACTTCTGGTAACCCATATGCTCATGTGGTACTTCGTGGTGGCAATGGCAAACCGAACTATGATGCAGGTTCTGTTGCAGAAGCTGAGACTGCTTTGGCAAAAGCGAAAGTTAGTACCAAAATCATGATTGACACCAGTCATGCAAACTCAAATAAAGACCCGTACTTACAACCATTAGTGCTAAAAAACATCACTGAACAAATTATTGATGGAAATAAATCAATTGTTGGTATTATGGTAGAAAGTCATCTTAAAGGTGGTCGTCAGGATATCCCGGCTAACCTTTGTGATCTGGAATACGGCAAATCAGTGACTGATGGCTGTATCGACTGGGAAACGACTGAAAAGGCATTACTTGATATGCATGAGGCGTTAAAGGATGTTTTACCAAATCGCTAAGCGATTGATCAAAGCGCCATCGTAAGATGGCGTTTGCATTTCTACATAAGGAAAATGATCTGATGAATGAAATTGAAACTGCACTCTGTCAAATTAATAATTTTCAATTCATCCATGAGCACCTGTTTACTTCAGGCCAGCCAACAGCAGAACAGCTTAAGCTAATAAAGGAATACGGGATCTCGACCGTTATCAATGTAGCTTTGAGCGATGCAGAGCCTCACCTAGACCATGAAGATAAAATCTGTCTGGAGCTTGGTCTCAACTATATCCAGCTGCCAATTTCCTGGGAAATGCCATCCGATGATCAATGCCTGCTAGTGCTGGACATGATTGATCATCTCATCAAGCAACAAGCCGTTTGGGTACATTGCAACCAGAACTTCCATGTCAGCAGCCTGATGTATTTATATCGCCAATACTATATGGATATGGATCTACCGACGGCGCAAGCAAGTCTGCATCAGGTCTGGGAACCGAATGACACCTGGACGGGTCTATTGCATGCTGTTGCCTTACAGCTACAAGGCCGTAAAGCAACTGAAGAACTTAAACTGGCAATGATTAATCCTGATCACTTTGCATGAGCGATCAGGACCGTCGCCATAGACAGAATGCCTTCCTGACGCCCAGTAAAGCCCAGCTTTTCTGTTGTCGTCGCCTTAACGCTAATCTGGGTTACATCTACTTCTAGTACATCTGCAATGCTTTGACGCATTTCCAGATTATGCTTTGCCAGTTTTGGACGTTCACAGGCTACAGTAATATCTGCATTATTCAATACATAACCACGATCCAAGATCAGCTGATACACGTGCTTCAACAATACACGACTGTCAGCACCTTTAAAGTTAGGATCCGTATCTGGAAAATGCTGACCGATATCTCCCAGCGCCAATGCACCTAACAAAGCATCACATAATGCATGTAACACAACGTCACCATCCGAGTGTGCTTTGAGGCCATGGGTATGTGGAATTTTCACGCCTGCCAGTGTGACAAAACCACCTTCTTCGAATGCATGCACATCCAGCCCCTGACCAATTCGAATTTGTGCAACCACTGTTTTCATCCTTAGAAATAACCAATTGAAATCTTGTACACTTCGTTTCTATTTCGCTATAGTTAGACCA
The DNA here is from genome assembly GCF_002364825.1 of Acinetobacter sp. UBA3132. Taxonomy (NCBI): domain Bacteria; kingdom Pseudomonadati; phylum Pseudomonadota; class Gammaproteobacteria; order Moraxellales; family Moraxellaceae; genus Acinetobacter; species Acinetobacter sp. UBA3132. The sequence continues at coordinate 3,451 of NZ_DEZM01000025.1, forward strand.
AGCGTAACACAGTGAAAGTATAAGCGATCATGCTGCTGAAAACTGATATAAAAATGATGAAACTTCTGGGTCTCATGCTGGGTTTGAGCACTTTGGCAACAGGTGCTGCAGCATCCGTACGTCCGCTAGAATGTTCAGATAGCTCACAAGCCAGTAAAGCAACTTCGACGCTGTGTTCCGTGTCTCTGGCTGAATTTAGAAAAAATCTGGCGAGCCAGTATCTCACGGCCTACCTGATTACTGATGCACCTTTAAGTATTATTCAGGATACGCATCAACTATGGCTAACCCGCTTACAACAGTGCAAAACACTAGACTGTTATAAACAGCAGTTTGACGTGCGTTTAGATGATCTGAATATCTTTATTTCTTTGAATCAAAGCCTGACCCAGCATTATTTAAAATTTGAACAGGGCCAGATTGCCAAACAGCCGGCACACCTGAAAGTCCATCAGCTCAGTAAAGACCGCATCAAGATCGAAGGTATTGCCTATCGCAGTCCTAAAAATCGTATAGATACTCAAACTATCCCTTTTTTAGCTTATACCACTCCTGAAGCTAAAACTGAAATCACTGATAACGAAAACGACTGTAAGTATGAATTCCACTATACCAAGGCCCTTCTTTCGGTAAAAACCCAGCAGAAAGGCTGTGAACGCTTTAGCGGTGTCTATCGCCTATATGACTAAAACTCATTCAATTAAGAAAAGATCATCCGAGGATGATCTTTTTTGTTTTAAGCTACAGGATAGGTTTGAGCCACCTGCTGGCTGATCATTGCTGCTGTCGCAGCAGAGAGCGTCCAGCCTAAATGTCCATGTCCGGTATTATAAAACACCCGCTTGTGTTTTCCTTGACGCACGACTGGCATCATATTCGGCATCATTGGCCTTAATCCGGTCCAGGGAATCACATATTCAGTGGAAATATCAAAATTACGATGCGTCCAGTCAATTAAAGGCTGAATCCGGTCAGCACGAATGTCGCGGTTATAACCATTAAACTCTGCCGTACCCGCAATACGCAGTCGGTCTTTACCCAATCGGGAGAGCACAATCTTAGCGCTTTCATCCAGCAGGCTGACCCACGGCGCATTTTGCTGACTTTGTTCATCGTTAAGCTGTACGGTAATTGAATATCCCTTCACCGGATAGACATTGACCCGGTCACCCAACAGATAAGACAGTTGATAACTACCCACACCGGCACAGACCACGATGGCATCAGCTTTCAGTTCCAGTCGTTCTTGCGGATTGGTATTGGAATTTTCACTGCTCGGCATACAACTGATCCGGATATAATCATCCTTCTGCTCTATTGCCTGTACATTCTGACCAAACAGGAAAAGTACACCTTTGTCTGCACAAGCCTTGGCCAGACCTGTAGTAAATTTATGAATATCCCCGGTAGCATCGCTACGGCTAAAGAAGCCGGCATAATAATCACCGGTTAAAGTGGGTTCAATCTGTTTAATTTCTTCATTGGAAATCGCATTGCGTTCCAGCCCGCCACTGCAAAGCAGATCATTGACCTTCATCGCGACCTTATAATCCTGCTCGGTATGATAAAAATGCAAGATTCCCCTTTTTTCCAGATCAAACTCAATCTGTTCTGTTTCAGCAATTTCAAATAAACGTTTACGGGCCAATAACGCCATTTTTACCGTTTCCCGGGTATTGGTTTCGTAATGACGAATATTCCCCATAAATTCCATTAGCCAGCTGTATTTATGCACACTAAAAGACGGGTTGAGCAGTAATGGGGCAGTTTTTTGCGACATCCATTTCAGGCCTTTCAGTACCGTTGCTTTTTGGTTCCAGACTTCTGCATTACAGGCGGAAAGTTGCCCGCCATTGGCATACGAGGTTTCCATGGCAGGGTAAAGATGCTGGTCGACTACAGTGACGTGATACCCTAATAAAGCCAGTTCATAAGCAGTGGTTACGCCGGTAATCCCGGCGCCAATGACAATTACATGACGCATAGACATCTCCTTTTTTATTATGATGTCTGCCCCATCTGTCATTTTTACCTGAGAGCTTTGATTTCAGTATTGGAGATCAATACCTTAACCTTCCCCTTCGGTGAGTGATTCAACACTTCTCTCCAGAGTTTTGCATTATTACAGTCCTTCTGCCTGAGAGTTTCCGGGGTCGTTGCTCCTTCGGCGAATGCGGGTGCATTTCTCTCCTGCAATAATGTGCATATGTATTGTTTTGCAATTTATATACCATGCTATAGCGCTTAATAAAAAATTACTGTGCAAAGTTGTAAAGACACAGTAATTAGCAAGGCTACGTTAGCCTCGCTTAGCTATAAAATGAAATCTAAATGAAGGTGCAGATATTTGATTAGATTTTTGAAACAGAATTATAAGTTAATTAAAAATTTTAATTTGCTTAGGCTATTTTAAGTAAAAAATTTCTCTATTGGATTCTTTCAACTCAGATGATAAAAGTTAAGAATAATGGCAAGGTTAATCCTGCAACCAGGGTCTGCACACTAATAACTTTCGCCATGAGTTCACTGTCTCCACCCAGAACTTTGGTCAATACATATGAAGCAGAAGCGGTTGGTAATGCGAAAAACAATACCAGCACTTGAGTCGTCAGCGTGGAAATTCCCAGTATCTTGCATACCCCCAAACCAAGCAATGGCATGCAGATCATACGCCCAGTTGTGTTCCAGACAATGCGCCATAAATCCAGATTAATTTGCCCAAACTTTAATGCTGCCCCGACACACATCAAACCTAAAGGCAAACTGCATGCTGCCATTTGTTTCAATAACTGGTTCATCCCCTGCCATATCCCCAATC
>NZ_DEZM01000177.1:0-7830 GCF_002364825.1 Acinetobacter sp. UBA3132
GAATATATGACCGGTGTCATCCTGATTGGCTTGGCGCGTTGTATTGCCATGGTGCTGGTCTGGAATGGTCTGGCGTGTGGCGATAATCAGTATGTGGCCGGACTGGTGGCATTTAACAGTATTTTCCAGATCCTGTTTTTCAGTACTTATGCCTGGCTATTTTTGACCTTCTTGCCGCCTTATTTTGGTATTGAAGCACAAGTGATTGATGTCAGCTTCTGGACGATTACCCACGCGGTTCTGGTTTATCTGGGCATTCCATTTTTACTGGGCTTTTTGACACGTTTGATTCTGGTCAAGCAAAAAGGTCTGGAGTGGTATCAAACGCAGTTTATTCCAAAAATCAGCCCGCTCAGCCTGCTGGCCCTGTTATTTACCATTGTTGCCATGTTTAGCCTTAAAGGCGGCGATGTGGTCAGCCTGCCACTGGATGTACTCAGAATTGCCATTCCCTTGACCATTTATTTCGTGGTGATGTTCTTTATCAGCTTCTTTATGAGTAAGTGGATGGGCAATGATTATCCTAAAACTGCGGCCATTTCTTTTACCGCAGCGGGCAACAATTTTGAACTGGCGCTGGCCGTTGCGATTGCCACTTTTGGTCTCGCTTCCCCTGTGGCATTTACCACCGTGATTGGCCCTCTGGTTGAAGTTCCAGTTCTGATTGCGCTGGTCAGCGTTTCATTATGGCTAAGAAAAAAAGTGTTTAAAGAGGCATAACCCGATGGATCTCCCGAATATCAATGTGAATCTGCTAGAAACACCAACACTGGACAAAGTTCAGGCTAAAGAGCTGGATCATCCACCCCGTATTCTGCTGCTTTATGGTTCAAACCGTGACAGATCCTACAGCAGACTGGCCGTTCAGGAAGCCGGCCGGATACTGGAATATTTTGGCGCTGAGGTCAGCATCTTCCATCCCAAAGGATTACCCTTACCTGAGGATGCGGATACGAGTCATCCTAAGGTAAAAGAACTGCATGAGCTTTTGGCCTGGTCAGAAGGCATGGTCTGGTGTTCACCGGAACGTCATGGTTCGATGAGTTCGATTTTAAAAGCCCAGATTGACTGGATTCCTCTGGCAGCCGGTGCAATCCGTGCCACGCAAGGCAAGACACTGGCCGTGATGCAGGTTTGTGGTGGTTCACAATCCTTTAATGCAGTGAATCAGTTGCGTGTTTTAGGACGCTGGATGCGGATGATCACCATTCCAAATCAGTCTTCTGTACCCAAAGCTTTCCTCGAATTTGAAGAGGATGGTCGCATGAAAGCATCGCCTTATTACAACCGCATTGTGGATGTGATGGAGGAACTCTACAAGTTCACCCTACTCACTCGCGGTCAGTCTGCTTATCTCACCGATCGATATTCTGAACGGGTCGAAAGTGCCGAGGAATTATCAAAACGAGTGAATCAGAAAACGATCTAGTTTTACCTCAAATCCTCTGATCAACTGGTCAAAGCTTAAATATAAAAAATCCCGCTCAGGAAGCGGGATTTTTTATTTTGAAAATTGAGCAGCCACAAATTATTTTAATTAAAACGCTTTGGTTATACTCAATCCGGCACTCCAGTTTCGCCCTTCTGCCGGCTCATAGAAACGGCCATTGCTTTCATTGACAATCACCGAACCTGAATAGTCTTTATCAAACAAATTATCTACACGCGCAAAAGTTTTGACAGACCAGTCTTTCATATTCCAGTTATAGCCAACACTGGCACCGGCAATAGTATAACTTGGCGCATACTGTGAATTAATGTCGTTGACATAAATACGGTCTGAATAACGTACATCTAAACCCGCATTTAAGCCATTTTCAGGTTTCCAGCCTAAACCAAGAAAAGCCTGATTTTTAGCAATACCCGGAATGTAGTTACCAGATGCCACTCTAGATACTACAATCTCTCCTTCATCATTAAGAATTGCAGGAATATCTGCATCAAAAGTTGCATCTATATAGCTATAACTGGCTTGAGCAGTGAGATCACGCCAGAGGTCTTTACTCCAGGAAAGTTCTAGCCCTTTTCTTAAGGTTTTATCTGCATTACGGAAAGTAGAGCGACCATTATCATTGCCTGCAGACACAATGTCATTTTCAGTCTGGGTCTGGAAAGCGGCTGCAGTAAAGTCACCGAAGCGATTAGCAGCCTTTAAGCCAATTTCATAAGTTTCACTTTCTGCCGCATTTAAGCTCAAGCTGTTATTACTGTTATCCGCTGGATAGGCCATTTCTGTAAAAGTTGGTGTTTCAAAGCCTTGGGCATAGCTGGTATAGGCCATCAATTCGGGTAGAATCTGCCAGCTTAGCGCGGCTGAAGGCAGCAATTTCTCATAAGTGGTTTTACCTGAATTATCGCCATTACTTAAGTAATGATCATCAGATTTAAAATGCACATTGCTATAACGCAAGCCTGCGTCTAAAGTCCAGTCTGGCACAAAGTTATAAGATATCTGTAAATAAGGGTCTGCATTCCATAAGGTATTGTCTTCATTACGACGTAATTCACCTTTAACACCTAAAGTATTACCCACAAAATTTTGATAGCCTTTCCGCTCTTCGGTCATGGCATCTACGGCGACACCAGCAATCAGTTTGGTATTTGGCAGAATCTCTCGCCCTGTCCAACGCAAATCAGCACCATAAAAATTACGGTCGAAGTCAATTACCCCACCTGGATGTTTAGCAGCTAATTGACTAGTATCTGGCACACAAATGTTATTTTCAAATCTACATTTAGGAATAGACTGATATTGCGTGACTTCACGTTGCCCCCAATATGCCATACCATACAATTCGTGCTGATCATTAATAGGTCTGTTCCAGGTTAAACCTGTTTGAAACTGTTCAATCTCTTTTCGGGCGTTATAAAGCAGCACATTATTTGCAACCTGTTTAGGATTTGCTCGCCATTGCTCACGGTTTAAACCACCCGGGTCATCTGCTGCAATTTTGACATAGTTATTGACCCAGTTAATTTTAGAGCCATCCTCCAGATCCCAAGTCAGCTTGGCATTGTTCAGTACTTTATGTGCACCACTATGGTCACGGAAACCATCCGTATCAAAATAAGATGAACTGATGATATAGCTTGGTTCAGAAGCATTGTCTGAACCGCCTTGTAACACCAGATTGGTTTGGCCTTTATTTTGACTACCACCCGAATATCCCAAGGCCAGTGAATCAGGCCCCTGCCCTTCACGGCTTTGTGTCAGAATGGTTCCACCTGACGAGTTACCATATAAGGATGAAAATGGGCCGCTCAGTACCTCAATATGATCGAAGCTATTTAAGTCAATATTGGAAGTTTGCCCTTGCCCATCCGGCATGGTTGCAGGAATACCATCGACATATAAACGTACTCCTCGCACACCGAAAGTCGAGCGTGCGCCGAAGCCCCGCATTGAGATCTGTAAATCCTGAGCGTAATTTTCGCGGTTATTCAGCTGCAACCCTGGTACACCTTTTAAGGTTTCAGACAAGTTTACATTTAAGCTATTTTGTTGTTCCTGATGCAGATAATAGGTAGATGCCGGTGTTTCCAAAATGGCACGATCTGTACGGGTTGCTTCAACCACAATGGGAGCCAGTCGCTGTACCTCTGTAACCGGTTCTTCCGCATAAATTCCTTGACTGATACAGGCGATCAGGCAGGACAACGTTGATTTCATCGGTAACCGTCTTATATGAAGGTACATAGCTTATATTCCTGAAGTCTGGCGTCTATGCATGTCATGGAAGCCAAAATATTTATAAAGTGTTTTTTTGCTGTATCTCGAATGCTCAGCAGCATGAGATCAGTGCATCATGTTTATAAACATGCTCATCTGACCAATCATAATTTGCCGGTTAAGATTCATTGTTATAACAGCCTGTATTCTGCATAAAAAAGCCTGACGAATCAGGCTTTTTTACTTAACTACAAAACTTCATTATTTGTTGTCTGGTAATGCATAGGCCACTAAAGAGTCGCCCATTTTGGTACCAAAGGAACCATGACCACCCGCCATAATCACCACGTACTGTTTACCGTTAGCTTCATAAGTCATTGGAGTGGCTTGACCACCTGCTGGCAGACGACCTTTCCATAACTCATCCCCATTGTTTACATTGATGGCACGGATATAGTTATCCTGAGTTGCACCAACAAACATCACATTACCCGCAGTCGAAATTGGACCACCGAGCATTGGCACACCCATTTTAAATGGGGGTAATGGAATACCCGGCATACTGTCACGAATCGTACCAATACGACGTTTCCAGGCAACTTCATGGGTGGTCAGATCTACACCCGCCACATAGCCCCATGCAGGCTGCTTACATGGCAAGCCAAATGGAGACAGGAAGGCACTGATTTCAACACCATAAGGTACCCCATACATTGGCTGTACGCCCGCTTCAGTACCTGCACCTTTGGCAGTCTGCTTACGGTTCGGATCTTGCGGAATCAGACGAGATACAAATGGCAAACCAATTGGGTTGGTCAATGCAATTTGACGGTCTGGATTCACAGACATACCGCCCCATTCGAATACCCCCAGGTTACCCGGGAAGACCAGCGTCCCGTTTTCAGAGGGTGGTGTATAAATACCGTCATAGTTCAGTTTTTTGAACGATACACGACACATTAACTGATCAAACATGGTGGCCCCCCACATGTCCTTATCCGTCAATTGATCTTGAGGAGCCAGGTTGAAGTCAGAGAACGGTTGAGTTTTTGAATACCACTCACCTTTAGTTTGTGGACCACGTTTTACAGATTGAGGCACCGGTTTCTCAGTGATTGGTATAATCGCTTCACCATTACGACGGTCTAATACAAAGACATTACCAGTCTTGGTCAGCACGTAGATGGCTGGCACCATATTCCCGTTTTTATCTTTGATATCAGTCAATGTTGGTTGAGCTGGTACGTCCATATCCCATAGGTCATGATGGGTAGTCTGGAAGTTCCAGACTAATTTACCAGTAGAGGCATTCAGTGCCAGCATTGAATTGGCATAACGCTCGTCCAGTTCAGTACGATGACCACCATAGATATCTGGTGTACCGACACCTGTAGGCACATAGACAATATCCAGATTGGCATCATAAGCTAAAGGTGCCCATGCATTTGGTGAGTTATGTACAAACTTTTGCCCTGGAGCAGGAATCGCATTTGGATCTTCCGCACCCGTATCAAATACCCAGAGCAATTCACCAGTATTCACATCATAACCACGAATGACACCTGAAGGTTCTTCAGTTGAATAATTATCTGTGGTTGAACCAGCGATGATAATGGTTGTACCTGTCACCACAGGAGGTGAAGTCGGGTTATAACCGCCTGGATATGGGAATGGCATGTCTTTTTGCAGATCGACTTCGCCGTTATTACCAAAGTCGGAACATACCTTACCTGTAGTTGCATTGACCGCCACCAAGCGTCCGTCATTCACTGGTAAGATTACTTTCTGAGGACATTCGGCAGACGTTGTAGAACGAGCAGCTAGACTGCTTTCAAAACCGGTAGTGTTATTGGCATCGTAATAAGACACTCCACGGCACGTTAAATGCTGGAAGGTATTGTCCGCTTTCAGCTTAGGATCAAAGCGCCATTTTTCCTTACCCGTCGCAGGATCAAGTGCAATCAGGTACTGGTGAGTGGTACACATAAACAGGTTATTACCCACTTTAATCGGGGTTACCTGATTCGTAGTTTCACCAGAATCTTTATCCGTTTTTACATCACCGGTATGAAATTCCCAAGCCAGCTCCAGATCTTTTACGTTATCAACAGTAATCTGTTTCAATGGAGAATAACGTAGACCAGATTGAGTACGGCCATAGGCTGGCCAGTCTTCGTCAGCAATACCGGGAATAGACTGATGCACTGCAGGCTGCTGTGATTTTAACTCACCACGAATTTCTTGCGGGTCATTAAATACAGAATAGATCATTACCGCAATGGTAATTGCCAAAGTACTGGTGAGTGCGATCCTGGCACCTTTTGTCTCCCCAAAACCACGCGTCACTGCTGGAATGAGAAGTGCTAAACCGAACAGGCCTAAAATGTCTAAACGAGGTGCGAGTGCGAAGAAGTCCGAACCAACTTCCCATAGCCCCCATACCACTGTGCCTAAAATCAGCACGGCGTATACGATCAGTGCTGTACTTTTCTGTTTATGTAATAACACTGCGGTCGCAATAAAGAAAATACCGGCAATGATGTAGTACCAAGACCCACCAAGTACTGCCAGGTAAATCCCTCCGATCAGTAGTACCAGACCGAAAATAACAGCAATGACTGCCATAATCGTTTTCAGTACTGAACCTGAAGACGAAGTATTCATATTGAACACCTTTATAAGATTTCTTTTCGCTCATGCAATTCGAATGCATGAGCACCATATTGTTAAGTTCTTAGTTATAAATACATACCTGAGGCATCTGTTTATCAATGCCTCAAAGGCATGGGAGATTCAATTATGTATTTGCAACTAAAAACTCTTTTTAAAAGGAGGTATTAAACTTGATACCGCCTACCCAAACGTTTTCACTATTTCTGTATGCACCGACATGGCGAACATACTGAAGGTTAGGTCGAATGGTTAACCAGTTCGTGGCATGCAATCCGTAGTAGATTTCCGCATCGATTTCATCACTACGGTCACCTAATGCATCATGATTCATATGGATACGGGCAATACCAAACGCAATTTCATCCTTTGGACGAGCATCCATTGCGCCTTTATACACAAGGCCAATATTTTGCATATCAGTCTTTTCATTGGTTTTGGCATCATGAAGGGTGAGATTTACAAATGCGCTGAGACCACGAGATATATCGTCTTGCTGTGCCGTCAATTGTTGCTTGGCAACAATCCAGCCACCTTGATGATGGTCTGTTTTAGTCTGGATCTCTTGAGGCGTTACACCGTCAAGAATTTTTGAATCTGCGGTACTATAGTAATAACCGGCACGATACTCCCCTGGAAGTTTTCGTTCACCGAGTTTTGGTGTCCACACCACTTCTGCCGGAATAATCGCGCCTTTAGAACTGTCTATGCTCAGGTTAAAGCCTTTACCACGTTCCAGATTCTCAGGGTTATATTCATAGACGCCCACTTGGGTAAAGATTTCAGGTGTGACGTTGTATTTCACACGTGCTGCCCACTGTGATACTGGCCAGTTATACCATTGGTCACCGACCCAGTTGCCTACCTGTGAACCACACAATGCCAGGTTCTGGAAATCGCAATCAAAACTGTTAAAGTCTTCACCTTCACCAAAGCGACCAACTTTGACATCCAGTTTCTGATCCAGGAATTTTTTCTTGATCCAGAAGTCAGTTAAACGCCAGGTTTGACCACGTCCCCATACTTCCTGCACCGAGCTTAAGTGTCCATCAAGCGCTTCAGCAGTATTGGATAAGTTACGACCGTTACGCTGAGTCACCGTAATTTGTGCTTCGGTATCTTTCCATCCTGCAATTTTTTCCAGATCCAGATGGGCCCCGATTGCAAACTGGTCGGCGTATTCAGTACCGTGATCAGATGAGTTTTTAGCATCAATGAGTGTTGCTACTTCACCGGTATAACCAAAACTGAAATCATAACCTTGTTGTTGAAGTTGAGTACGCTGACCATTCCAGTCGCCTAACATCCATGGATTTTCTGTACTAAATGCATCCGCAGCATGAGTAGCAGTATTTGCCAATAGCAAAGCAGCCAAGCATGTATATACAGCCTTGGATAATTGGGAGATAGACATTAAATGTGTCGCCTTAATCACACTTATATGGAGAATATATTACACCTCTTTATATAAATTGTTTGTTTTTAGATCG
>NZ_DEZM01000103.1:0-6167 GCF_002364825.1 Acinetobacter sp. UBA3132
TCAAGAACTTCATTCGATACTTTCGGTGCATAACCCGAAGTTTGCAGCAATGCCAGAATCAGCGATGTGAACTCATGACCCATTGGCAGGCCTGCGAAGAAAACACGAGGCTGTTCACCGGCTTTAGCCACACCAAAACTTGGTGCACGTTTGTTGGTACCATCAAAACAGGCAGTCACTAAATCAGACAGTGCAGCGATTTCTTCTACAAGTTCTTTGATTTTTGCAGATTTATCCGAAGCATCTAAAGTGGCTACCAGTTCGATTGGTCCTTCAAGGCGTTCTAAAAGGGTTTTTAATTGGGCTGCTGTATTTTGATCTAACATTGCTAACGTCTCCAAAGGAGTAATAATTTATTCGATGAAAGAATAATAGGATAAATCAGAACACAGGTAAAACAGTTTGTTTTTATACAAATGATCGTTTTTTCAGATTATTAAATAATTTTTAATATGATTTCAATACATTGGCATATAGCTATTTCATTAAACAACCATATTTTCTTTACTCCCCACGAGGGAAAACAATAAAAAGAAAAGTTCTATGACTGGAGCTTTATTCATTTAGTTCAAGCGTTGTTCAATCCGCAATGAACGTTTTTTAATGGCATTGGCCAATGCAAAGAAAATCAAACTCATCACTACAGATACGGCCAATATAATACTGATGACTACCTGAACAATATCAGTCAACTGATTGGCTTGTTGTACCTGGGTACTGACCGATTCAGCTGCCGGTGTCAGGGCCTTGCCGTATACCTGCTGTTGCATGGTCCACAGCTGCTCTGCCTTAAAACCATATTGCTCAAACTGATTGTCGCTTTTCTCCGCTTCAATTAGTCGCAGTACATGCGGTCGGGCGGCTGATAAATCGGCTGGTTCATGCAATAAAGCGGTCTGCGCAAGCAAATAGGACTTCACCGGTGCTTTAATATCTTCCGCATCCACTAAATAACGGGCAATATCACTGTCATTGATATTGCTATCGTAATATACCGCCTTTTGATATGCATCATCATGATCACCATTCAGGTCGTGCTGCCAGTAGCTCAGTCCGCCCCAGATCAGGATAAAAGCAATCAACCAGCCCACAAATTTCATTACAAAGGACTGAAAGCGAACATAAAAATAACGGATTTTTTTCAGGAAGTGCACGACAAAGAATGCACCAATAAAAGAAGCAAACAATTTCAGAATCAGCCAGCCAAACCAGCTTAATAGACTAAAGAAATAGTCGGGGCTGTCACCAATACTGGCTAAATTGGCGTCGACACTAACCGGTAGATGCAATTGCTGCACTTCGGTACTGAGTCCGAAAAACCCATAGACCAGTTCCTGATGCAGAAACAGGCCAATTAAGGATGCAATACCAACGGTGGCCGTCGTGACACTAAGTAAGGTCAGGCGGTTCTGACGCTTTTTCAGTGCAACGACACCCTGCTCAATCTCACAAGGATTTACAGCATACTCATCTAATGGTGGCAAACCTGACTCCTCTAATAAATCCGGGGACAGGTGCTCGATATTATTCCGACCTGTCTGTACTTGATTCAATGACCAGATAATTCAGATTATCCTGCAAGGCTTTTAAACGTGCTGTTGCTTCAGTACGTTTCTGCATGCCTTCTTTCTGAATCTGAATCACATCATTTACTGTATTAATAAGGGTATTTTGGACATGTTCAAGTGTTTCTATGTCAATGACTGAACGCTGGTTGGCACGCGCAGTGTCGACAGAGTTCTGATGCAGCAGGTCAGCATTGCGACGTAACAGCTCATTGGTCGCATCATCAATACTATTGGCAAGCTGGACACTATTCTTTTGTTCATGCAGGGAAATCGCCAGGCTGATCTGGTTCTTCCAGGCCGGTAAGGTAATGTTTTTAATCGCATAGAACTTGTCGACCAGCATCAGATTATTAGATTGAATAATGCGAATCATGGGCAAGGTCTGCATCGCGGATTGCTGCAATACCTGCAAATCACTGATACGTTTTTCCAGATTATTGGCCAGATGATTCAGGTCATAAATTTTCTGGGTAGTGGTCTGATCTTGTGGTAATGCTGTCAATGCAGCAATATCCTGCTGTAATTCATGTTCACGGATGCGCCCTGCAGCAATATGAATGCCCAGCTGCTTATATTCATCCTGCACACCATCGAACATTTTATCTAAAGTCGACACACGTGCTTTCAAGCCAGATTGTGAAGTCTCAATTTCTTTGACCAGTACATCAATCTGTTCTTTGGTGGTATTAAAATGAGTATCAAAATTCTGTTTGGCACCTTTGAATTTATTAAGCAGATTACCAAAGAAACCTGAGGTTTTATTTTTGCTCAGAATACTGGAAGCATTCAGCTGCTGTGCCACCTGAACCACCTGATTCAGTTTCTGACCTGTTGTATCCAGATCCCGGTTTTGAACCAGATTGAGCAGTTCATCAGTATAGGTCGCAGTCTTGCTAGCAATATTCTTGCCGTATTCTGCAACAGCATTATGACTCATTTCCTGCAATTCCTTGCGCACTGCCAGTACTTCCTGAAAATCCTCAGGCTGTAAACCCAGTTCTTTCAGGTCCATTTGCTGAAATTTCTGTTCAGCAATTTCATTGTCTTTTTTGACAGGCAGATTCACAGTATCAGGATTGGTCATAGTTCACCTTATCTTGTTATATTTTCGAGGGTTTCTCGAGCGATTTTCTTAACGTTTTAATCAGATTTTCCCGACTATTATCAAGTTTTTCCAGATCACTTGTCGAGTGTTTACTGTTGCTTTGTTTGACATGATATTGCCAGGCCGGAATCAATACCTGCTGTGCTTCCTTAAACCGGTCCAGCAGACTAAAGGAAAGCTGTTGGGACAGTTGCATCTGGGTAATGGCAATATCATTACTGGCTTGCAGGGTTTTTAAGGTATGGATTTTCTTGGATAAACGTTCTGAGAAATTATCCAGCGGATGCTGGTTTTTCACAAACTGTGGATATTCCTGCAGAAATTCTTCTGCGGCCAGAATATGTTTAGCCATCTGTTCACGTAAACCTGTAAGCTGTTGAAATCGTGACTGGGATTTCTGGATTTCAATCTGTAGTTTACGGCTGAGATGACTGGCCTGATCCAGCAAGCGATCCAGATTTTTATAATACTCAACCTGACTGGAGCCATAATCCAGATCAATTCCTAGCCATTTTTGCAAGGCATTAAACTTGCGCTGTTTCAAATATTTTCTGGAATTTGCCAGCGCCTGAATAATTTTTTCAATGGTCTGGCTGAGCTGTTGGGTCAGTTGCGGATCAACCCCATTTAACAGGACTGCCTGGGCCTGAATCAACTGATCGGCATAATGATTCAACCTGTACTGATCGCTGAGCAAAGGGACAAGCTCATTACGCTTGATGCTTAAAATCTCACTCGGATCTGCTGCAACATCCTGGATCGGGATCAAAACATCTATCTGTGACATAGCCCTTTAAACTCAGTTGAACCGATTTTTATAGTACGTGGTTTCCTTCAACATAACATGTAGCATTTTGCAAAGGAAAGCCTTTAAGGCATAGAATTTTTTATATAAGTTAAAGATATTGTTGAATTTAAGCTTTAGTTATCTTAATAAAATTACAAAACACTAAAACTAAATAGAAAAGCCCCATTGATATGGGGCTGTTCAATTATGCAAGAGATCAGAACGACTTTATAAATAGTCTCCTTCACGTTCTGGCTGATACAGTACCTTTTCTATTTTGACTTTCATCATTTCACCGTCTGGCTGCGGCCATTCAATTGTTTCCCCCTCCGCCAGCCCAAGGATCGCGGCACCAACAGGCGCTACAATATTCAGCTGTCCCGGCTCACCTTTGAACTCATGTGGATAGACCAGCGTAATTTCTTTGGTCTGGTTAGCAATTGTGACCAAGGCGCGTGCATGCATGGTAACGATATTGGCAGGAATATCTTGAGGTTTAACTACCTCTGCCCGTGCCAGTTCATCCTCTAGCTGCTGCATGGTTGGAGTCAGCTTGGGTTGATTTTCAAGCATAGTCTCCAGACGGTTCAGATCCTGTTCCGACAAAATAAGCTTGGTTTTTTGCATGCACTCTCTCCTGATCGAGCATTTCAATGAATCTTCATAAACGGATTAAAATTAAATTCTTGATTTAAAAAATATTTGCAATATATTTAAAACTAAAATAACGAAATAAAAAGAAGAATAAGATGGCATTTGCACAATCTACTTCAACATACAGTAGCACGGATTTCATGCAAGGTCTGCGTGTTCAGCTGCATCATCCGGATTCGGAACGTACCTTTTATGTCAGTCAGGCATTAAAGACCATTAACTTTGATAATAGTCCAGAAAGCCTGCTTCGTCTTGATCAATTTTTTCAGGCATTTAAGAAGCATTTAGGAATTTTGACAGCTGACTTTAACAAGACCATTCAAAAGCTGAATACTGTGCTCTTGATCACCAGCCAGATCGGTTATTTTATCAGTTCTGAATTGAACTGTACTGAACATTGGCTAAGTCTTGAAGAACTCCAGATGGTGGCGTTAATACCAGGTACCGAGTTTGCCAATTCACAATGTTACTATGGCTTAGAGCTTCATGGGCAGATCGTATTTCCGATTGATTATGTTTTGAAGCATTTTTCAAGTATGGAAATGAAGACCAGTATCAGTGCAGATATTCAGAGCTTTATTTTTAATTATCGACATCCGCAAGCCATAGATCAATACGATTACTCTACTGTATTCCGAATTTAAAGCATAAGCTGTAAAAGCAGAATTTTTGAGCTTGTTGATCGCAATTGATTATTAAGTAAACAAGCTATTTAGTTGATTGAATTAAAAAAATAAAAAATAAAAAAAGCCCCCAGATCGGGAGCTTTTTTTCTGCTTCAGCTACAATTATTTAGCATATACAGGGAATTTTGCACATACAGCTGCAACTTTTTCTTTAACCGCAGCGATCACAGCTTCTTCGCCTTTAGCATCAAGGATGTCAGCGATCCAGCCAGCAAGTTCACGTACTTCAGCTTCGCCAAAACCACGAGTGGTTACTGCAGGTGTACCAATACGGATACCAGAAGTGACGAATGGAGAACGTGGGTCGTTTGGTACAGAGTTTTTGTTTACAGTGATGTGAGCAGCACCTAACCAAGCATCAGCGTCTTTACCAGTAATGTCTTGTTTGATCAGAGACAACAAGAACAGATGGTTCTTTGTACCGCCAGAAACAACGTTATAACCGCGTTCAATCAGAACTTCAGCCATTGCTTGCGCATTCTTCACAACTTGCTGCTGGTAAGCTTTGTATTCAGGTGCCATTGCTTCTTTGAAGCAGATCGCTTTAGCAGCAACCGCGTGAACCAGAGGACCACCTTGGTTACCTGGGAATACAGCTGATTGAAGTTTTTTCTCAATTTCTTCGTTTGCTTTTGCAAGGATCAAACCTGAACGTGGACCACGAAGTGTTTTGTGAGTCGTTGTCGTGGTTACGTCAGCAATTTGAACTGGGCTTGGGTAAACACCAGCAGCAACCAGGCCAGCCACGTGAGCCATATCAACAAACAGGTACGCGCCTACTTTGTCTGCGATTTCACGGAAACGTTGCCAATCTACGATTTGGCTGTACGCAGAGAAACCAGCCACGATCATACGTGGTTTATGTTCAACTGCCAGACGTTCAACTTCTTCGTAATCGATCTCACCAGTTTCCGGGTTTAGACCGTATTGAATCGCGTTATAAGTTTTACCAGAGAAGCTTACTTTCGCACCGTGAGTCAAGTGACCACCGTGAGCCAGGCTCATACCCAATACTGTATCGCCTGGGTTAAGAAGCGCCAGATAAACTGCAGAGTTTGCCTGAGAACCAGCATGTGGCTGAACGTTAGCGTAATCAGCACCAAATAATTCTTTAGCACGGTCAATTGCCAATTGTTCAATGACATCTACATATTCACAACCGCCATAGTAGCGTTTGCCTGGGTAGCCTTCTGCATATTTGTTAGTGAGTTTTGATCCTTGAGCTTCCATTACTGCTGGTGAGCAATAGTTTTCAGAAGCGATCAACTCGATGTGCACTTCTTGGCGAGCATCTTCGTTAGAGATTGCTTGAGCGATTTCTGGATCAAATTCAGCAATAGAGATATTGGCAAACATTAGCGAGGTCC
>NZ_DEZM01000170.1:0-1183 GCF_002364825.1 Acinetobacter sp. UBA3132
TCATTTAAGTGAAATGATGCCCATCATTTATACCCCAACGGTAGGCGAGGCATGTCAGCGCTTTTCAGATATCTATCGCCGGCATCGTGGGATATTTATTTCCTATGCTGACCGTGAGAGCATTGATCAGATTTTACATAACGTTAATCGTAGAAATGTCAAAGTCGTGGTGATTACAGATGGTGAGCGGATTTTAGGTTTGGGTGATCAAGGGATCGGAGGAATGGGCATTCCGATTGGAAAATTAGCCTTATATACTGCATGTGGGGGAATCAGTCCGGCTTATACATTGCCAATTACGCTGGATGTAGGAACCAATAATCAACAGCTCTTAAATGATCCGATCTATATGGGCTGGCGTAAACCGCGTATTAGTGGCGATGAGTATTTCAATTTTGTTGATCAGGTCATTCATGCCGTTCAAAAAAGATGGCCAAATGTCCTGATTCAATTTGAAGATTTTGCTCAACATCATGCGATGCCACTATTAGAAAAATATCGTGATCAAGCATGCTGTTTCAATGATGATATTCAAGGGACGGCTGCAGTTGCAGTGGGTAGCCTGATTGCAGCATCACATGCTTCTAATAAACAACTGAAAGACCAAACCGTAGCTTTCCTCGGAGCAGGTTCTGCGGGATGTGGTATTGCGGAGCAGATTGTTGCCCAGATGGTGGCGGAAGGATTAACAGATGCTCAGGCACGTAAACGTGTTTTCATGGTAGATCGTTTTGGTCTGATTACTGAAAATCAGCCAAATCTTTTAGATTTCCAGCGAAAATTAGCTCAGGATCCAAAAAATATCGCCAAATGGGCAGATGCGGAAAGTACGATTTCATTACTTGATGTAGTGAAATTTGTGAAACCTACAGTTCTTATTGGTGTATCTGGACAGCCGGGCTTATTCAGTAAAGATGTCATTACAGCGATGGCTGAGCACTGTGAGCATCCGATTATTTTCCCATTGTCTAATCCAACTTCCAAAGTGGAAGCGGTTCCTTCAGATATTATCCAGTGGACAGATGGGAAAGCATTAATTGCCACAGGTAGTCCATTTACACCCGTCAATTATCAGGGGGAGATTTATAACATTTCGCAATGTAATAACTCCTATATTTTCCCTGGGATTGGATTGGGTGTAATTGCATCTGGAGCGAAGCGAGTGACCAATAATATGTTAATG
>NZ_DEZM01000170.1:1347-3115 GCF_002364825.1 Acinetobacter sp. UBA3132
GACCAATAATATGTTAATGGCCTCAAGCAATGCATTAGCTGAATGCTCACCAAAATTGAAAGATCCCAAAGCCGATTTGTTGCCTGAATTGGATCAGATTCAGCAAATTTCCAAGGTGATTGCATTAAGAGTTGCGCAAGCGGCAATACAAGATGGGGTGGCTCCTCAGGCAACTATAGAAACGTTGAAAGAAGCAATTGAAGCGAATTTCTGGAAACCTGAATATCGTCGATATGAGCGGGTTACATTTTAATAGGTGATCAGATCACAGGATCTAGGCGCAAGGGTTTATAAGTAATATACTTATAAACCCTTTTTTGAGTAGCTAAGACGATGATCTTCATGAGTAACATTTTCTGGATTTATAACATCTGATACAAAAATGAATCTAGGCGGATTCAAAAGGAATAATTTTACAGTTTAATTGAAACTATTAAAGAATGTTGAATAAACTGGTATATGAAATCATCATAAAAACTTGTTATAAATTAAAGATTACGAAACAACTAAATACTTCTATACCTTTTTAATTGAATATGCAGTTAAAAATCCTCGGAGATGTCCATGTGCGTGCTGCCCGCTATAAAATTCTGATTGTTATATTACTGATCCTAATCGTGGGTTTTGTACTTTTTCGCTGATGGAAAGGACCGGAACTGCCGAGCTATACCTTAAAGGTGATGCCATTAGTACAAAATGTGGTAGCAACAGGACGTGTGGCAACGGTATCCCGTGCTGACATTGGCAGTGAGCTTGCTGGTGTTGTGCTGGAACGACGCGTTCAGGAAGGTGATCAAGTTAAACTAGGCGATCTGCTGGTCGTACTGAAATCAGATGAATTGGCTGCCCAGGTGCGTCAGGCAGAAGTTGCATTGACCGAATTGGCTACAAGCCGACGTCCACAGGCCGCAGCGGAGTTAGCCTCCGCCAAAGCTCAACTTGAGCAGGCCAGCCGTGAAGCCAACCGTCGACGTAATGCCGAACCAGGTATTCTTTCAGCTGAAGAAATTGAACAGGCTGTCGAAGCGGAAAGGGTCGCACGCAATAATTTTGAAACCGCACGACTCAAGGCAGCTGCATTGGCACAAGGACAGGTTGAAGAAGCCTCATTGCGCGAGCAGCTTGCAGTTACTCAGGCTCAACTGGACAAAACCAAAATTCGTGCAACGGTCGCAGGCACAGTACTGACTCGCGATGTAGAGCCGGGTGATCTGGTTCAGCCGGGACAGACCTTATTTACTATTGCCATTAATGGCAATACTGAAATTCGCGTTCCATTGGATGAACGTAATTTATCGCGATTGGCGTTACAGCAAAAAGCAACGGTGATTGCTGATGCCTATCCGGAGTACACTTTCCCTGCATGGATTAGCTTTATTGCCCCAAGTATCGATCCGCAACGTGGCACAGTTGAGCTTAAACTTACTGTAGATCCGGTACCTGATTTTCTACGTCAGGATATGACGGTTTCAGTCAATGTCGAAACGGGTCGTCGCGAGCGAGCTTTAGCCATACCTAATGATGCGCTTACCGGTCTCAAAGGAGATAAAGCGACGGTACTACTGGTACGCAATGGTAAGGTTCAACGTCAACAAGTTACATTAGGCTTGCGTGGTCTGGATCGTGCTGAAGTAATTTCAGGTTTGAAGGAAGGGGATCAGGTACTGGCTAATCCGGACGCTTCTTTAGAAAATGGCGCACGAGTGTGGATAAAACCGCAAAATATCCTAACTGAAAATCCTGCCAATCAAAGCAATACTAAAAACGA
>NZ_DEZM01000049.1:0-8740 GCF_002364825.1 Acinetobacter sp. UBA3132
AACTTTCTTAAAACAAAACATATACTATTCATATTTTTACATAACGAAACATTTAATATATTTGAAATATTTCCTTAATCTTATTGTCTTATTTGTAATCGATACTTAGCACCAATACAGGACGGTAGCAAAATTTAACAAAGCTACCACAACATCCTTGTTAGGACCAAAACAAGTCTTATTGGAGCTACACATGAAAAAAACTCTTTGCGCATTGGCAGTTGGGGCAACAATTTTAACACCAGTAATGGCAGCTGCTGCTGACGTTAAAGTATATGGTCGTGCACACGTTTCTCTGGATTATCTGGATGACGGCAAGGACTATAATGAGGTGGCTTTATCCTCAAACTCATCACGCTTAGGCTTTAAAGTCGATCACAAGATTAATGAAGATCTGACTGCATTCGCTCAGATCGAACAGCAAATCAACTTTTCTAGCGGATCGGATGATAGTGAGGATTCTATAAACTTCTCTACCCGAGATACTTATGTCGGAGTCAAAGGTAACTTTGGTCAAGTTAAAGTGGGCCGTTTTGACAGCCCATTTAAAGCGGCACGTGGTCCGGCAAACTTCTTTGGCGACCAGGTCGGCGACTTGCGTAATATCACTCGTGCTTACAATCACCGCTTCGATGAACGTAACCCGAATACGATTGAGTATAAAACACCAAAATTTGGTGGTGGTTTCACTGCAACAGCAGCTTTATCTTTACATGATGGCACGATGATCAGCAATGATACGACTGAGGATAGTAATGAAAAATCTCAAGCGTATGACCTAGGTTTAAATTATAACGCGGGTAACTGGGATGTCGCGGCTGCTTATGAACATTATGCAGAAGATGTGAGCCGCGGTGAACGAGATGGTATCCGTTTAGCAGCAGCTTATAAATTAACGCCTGAACTGAATGTGGGCGCACTTTACCAGTTTACTGCACTGGATGATGGCAGTGGCACCAATGCGGATGCTAATGTTTTCGGTGTAGGTGCGGAATACAAACTAACAGATAAAAATACATTACGCGGTCACGTTTTCCACCGTGATATTGATACAACTGATGCTAACTCAACCCTACTTGCATTGGGCTTAGAGCATCGCCTAGATAAACAGTTCCGTGTTTATGGCAACCTGGCAGCCATGCTGAATGATGACGCTGCTAACCTGACACCTTGGTCACAAGCACGTAGTAATAAAGCAGGTTCATCCCAAGGTGTAAATGCAGCAGGTGAAACTGCAATGGGCTTGTCTGTAGGTATGCGTTACGACTTCTAAGCTCTACTCTCCTCCAAAAGCTTAAAAAGAACATGCTTCATGCATGTTCTTTTTTTTGCCTGCTTTTTCTCAGCAATAAGAATTCACCTCACCTTTAGATTCCACGAAAGACCCTTCTCGTTTTAATCCCTAAAATTTTAATCTATTCTCATTTTCAATAAAAATATAATAAACCAAGTAAAATAATCAGAATTTAAAATATTATTTTTTCTTAATCCAACTATTTTAATAGGATATTAATTTTTAAATATAAGCAAAAAAGTCGGATTTAAAAATAATTATGTTTACACAAAATAATCACAAATATTTTGATTATTTTTTAAATAAATGTAATTTTAAATTATTAATATTCAAATAGTTATAAATATATATTTATTTAAACTGTTTAGTCTATTTATTTTTTATCATATTAGATTAATAATAAATTAACACGTTATAAAGACAGGCTTATTTACATGAGCTTAGTTCCAGAAAATCTAAATCAAAAAGTTGTAAGAGAGATCACTTTGATTTTAATCATCAAGATCATTCTATTACTGACAATCAAACATATCTGGTTTGATGCGCCTACGATTCCCAAGAATTTTGACTCTCAAGTTGCCGAGCGTATTGCCGGCAGTCCTTCCCAAATCAAGGAGACACGTTGATGATTGCTGAAAGCGTGGTCGATCTTTCGCGGTTCCAGTTTGCTATGACTGCGATGTATCATTTTATTTTCGTTCCGTTGACCTTAGGCCTGGCCTTTATCCTGGCCATTATGGAAACCACTTATGTGATTTCCGGTAAGGAAATTTATCGGGACATGACCAAATTCTGGGGGAAACTCTTCGGGATTAACTTTGCACTCGGGGTAACTACCGGTCTGACCATGGAATTCCAGTTTGGTACCAACTGGGCCTACTATTCGCACTATGTAGGTGACATCTTTGGTGCACCACTAGCGATTGAAGGCTTAATGGCTTTCTTCCTGGAATCTACTTTCATTGGCCTGTTCTTCTTTGGATGGGATCGTCTGTCTAAGGTTCAGCATCTGTGTGTAACTTGGTTAGTGGCGCTTGGCTCCAACATGTCTGCATTGTGGATTCTGGTTGCCAATGGCTGGATGCAAAACCCGGTAGGTTCTAAATTCAACTATGAAACCATGCGTATGGAACTGGTTGATTTTGGTGCACTAATCTTTAACCCGATCGCTCAAGTAAAATTTGTTCATACTGTTTCTGCAGGCTATGTAACAGGTGCGATTTTCGTTCTGGCAATCTCAAGCTTCTATCTGCTAAAAAAACGTGACTTGCCTTTTGCCCGCCGTTCTTTCGCTATTGCTGCAGTTTTTGGTCTGGCCTCTACACTTTCAGTGATTCTACTAGGGGATGAATCTGGCTACGAAATTGGTGATGTACAAAAGACTAAACTGGCTGCGATTGAAGCAGAATGGGAAACAGAACCGGCCCCAGCCGCATTCACTTTATTTGGTTTTCCAAATCAGGAAACCATGCGTACAGATTATGCAGTCAAAATTCCTTATGTCATGGGGATCATTGCAACCCGTTCAATAGATACTCCAGTGATAGGGATCAAGGACCTGCTGGTTGAACATGAAGGTCGTATCCGCAACGGTATGCTGGCATACGAACAGCTTGAAAAATTACGTGCAGGCGATCAATCTCCTGAAGTAAAAGCAGCATTTGAAAATACCCAAAAAGATCTTGGTTATGGTCTGCTTCTGAAAAAATACACTCCAAATGTCGTCGATGCTTCTGACGAACACATCAAAGCTGCTGCCAAAGACACTATTCCACATGTACCAAGTCTGTTCTGGGCCTTCCGTGCCATGGTAGGTTCTGGCTTCCTGATGTTGCTGCTGTTCGTATTAGCGACTTTTGCTGTAGCGAAACGCAATGCTGAAAACAAACCTTGGTTATTAAAATTTGCCCTGTTTGCTTTACCACTGCCTTGGATTGCTGCACAAACTGGCTGGTATGTGGCTGAAGTGGGTCGTCAACCTTGGACCATTGGTGAAGTATTACCTACCCACCTGTCTGCATCTACTTTAAGCACAGGCGATGTGATGGGCTCAATCCTGGCACTGGCAGCGTTCTACACAGTATTGCTGATCATTGAAATGTACCTGATGATCAAGTTCGCTCGCCTGGGGCCAAGCTCATTACATACTGGCAAATACCATTTCGAAAAACCTAATTCTCAAGTAACAGCCGAGCAAGAAGACGCAGCTGCAGCTCTTCCAGAAGGTGCAACTGGCGAGGTGAAATCATGATTGAATATGAACTGCTCAAAATTATCTGGTGGGTATTGGTTGGCGTTTTGCTGATTGGCTTTGCACTGACTGATGGCTTCGATATGGGCTCAATGGCGATCATGCCATTTGTAGGTAAAAATGATCAGGAACGTCGTGCGGCAATTAATACGATTGCCCCACACTGGGATGGCAACCAAGTCTGGTTCATCACTGCAGGCGGTGCCCTGTTTGCAGCATGGCCAATGGTCTATGCTACTGCTTTCTCTGGCATGTACTGGGCGCTACTCTTAGTACTATTTGCACTGTTCCTGCGACCTGTCGGCTTCGACTACCGCTCCAAGCTGGAAAATACCAAATGGCGTAATTCCTGGGACTGGGGTCTGGCTGTTGGCGGTGCGGTTCCTGCATTAGTCTTCGGTGTCGCTTTCGGCAACATGTTCCTAGGCGTACCGTTCACTTTAGATGAAACTGTTCGTTCAACTTATTCCGGCAGTTTCTTCGCTCTGCTAAATCCGTTTGCTTTAGTTTGCGGTATTGTAAGCTTGTCCATGTTGTGCGCACACGGTGGCGCTTGGTTAATGCTGCGTACTGATGGTGCATTACGTGAACGTTCTGCTCAAGCAACCAAAATTATGGGACTGGTTTATCTGGTGACTTTCCTTGCTGCTGGCGCATGGTTATATTTCGGCGGTATTCAAGGTTATACACTGGTGACTCCATATGACACCAATGGTGTTGCAAATCCACTGGCTAAAGAAGTACTGATCAATAGCAACCCTGGCTGGATGAATAACTATACAACTTATCCAATTACCATGATTGCGCCAATTATGGGTATCCTTGGCGGTATTATTGTCGTGCTGGCTGCCTCTAAAGCTAAAGCAGGCCTGAGCTTCCTAGGTTCATCTATGGCGGTGATCGGTGCAATCCTGACTGCCGGTTTTGCCCTGTTCCCATTCTTAATGCCATCTAGCATTAACCCTGTTGCCAGCTTGACCATGTGGGATGCAGTATCCAGTAAAAATACCTTGACGGTAATGACTGTCGCTGCATGTATCTTTGTTCCAATCATCCTGCTTTACACCACTTGGTGTTACTACAAGATGTGGGGCGTAATCACCAATAAATACATTCAAGAGAATTCACACAGCTTGTACTAAGACTGTGTCCTAAGGAGACAAAATTATGTGGTATTTTGCATGGATTCTAGGTGTACTTATGGCGTGTTTTGCCAGTGTGATTGCTGCAATTTATATGGAACAGCACCAAGACCTGGATGAGGAATAAATCATGACTGAAGCTGCGCTAGAGAAACCCGTTATAGACAAGAAACCCAACAAATTTGCGATGGTGATTTCCTGCCTGCTGGCATTTCCACTCGCAGCGGTGTTACTGGTACATCCAGCTGCGATGCTGGATGATAATGGTGCATATAGTCACCGAGCCATGATGTTTATCATGATTGGCATTTCTGGAGGCTTTGTTCATGGTGTAGGCTTTATGCCACGCCACTGGTTCTGGAAATGGCTATTTAGCCCTTTCCTTTCATGGCCGCTGATGTTCTGGGGTTATTACACCTGGTTCATTGCCTGAGCATTCAAACAATTTAAGCTCTCTTTGGAGAGCTTAAATTTGATAAATACAAGATCTTTACTCTCATATTTTTAAAAAGAACAATGATATTTTTATCAATTTTGGCCTAAACTATCTTCTAAATTTATCCTGAACAAGAGTAATGAACTCAAACAAAGCGACATTGATTGGTCTTACGGCAGTTTTCTTATGGAGTCTCATTGTTGCTCTCATCAAAGAAGTCAGTCATTACTTTGGACCGATCGGAGGAGCTGCGTTAATCTATTCATGCGCCTCGATTATTCTATTGCTTTCATTTGGCTGGACACATCTGAAAGAATTCCCCCTTAAATATCTGATTTGGGGAAGCCTGCTTTTTGTGGCTTATGAAATTTGTCTTGCCCTGTCTATTGGCTATTCAAGCAATAATAGACAAGCTATAGAAATCGGAATGGTGAATTATCTGTGGCCGACAGCCACGATTCTGTTTTCAATTATTTTTAACAGGCAGAAAACCAATTTTCTTATCTTTCCCGGGATATGTTTATCTGTGGCAGGGATCTGTCTGGTGCTTGGTGGTGAAGCTGGATTTAGCTTTAAAACAATGCTGTCCAATATACAGACCAATCCACTGAGTTATGGACTGGCTTTAACCGGTGTCTTTCTATGGGCTGCCTATTGTACCCTGACTGCTCGTGCTGCCAATGGTAAAAATGGTATTACCTTATTCTTTATTTTGGTGTCGATTGTACTATGGACCCAATGGATTTTCTCTGCTGAGCCCATACCGAATTTCGAATTGAATTCCAGCATTTATCTGGTATTAGCTGCTTTTGCAATGGGCATTGGCTATGGGGCATGGAATATCGGAATTATGCATGGAAATGTGACTGTATTGGCAACAGCTTCATACTTTATCCCGGTTTTTTCTTCTGTGGTTTCAGCATTGATTTTGAGCACACAATTAACCTTCAGCTTCTGGAAAGGTGCATTGATGGTGTGTTTTGGTTCACTGCTTTGCTGGATGGCGACTAAAGCAAAATCATAGAACCGAAAAAACCAACCAATGCAAAGCCTAACTTTTAATCAAATAAAAATGCTATTTTTAAAGCGTCTTTAGAGCCTTTGTGAACCGTATAGGTAGAATTCACCCCCTACCGTTTTAGGCACCCCATTTCATAAGTAGTACCCAAATCAATGAAGGACTGATTAAAGCTTGTATCCAATAAATGAACAAATTGCAGTTCATCCTTGGCTTCAGCCAGATGCAGATTTTGTTCGGAAAAGTGCTTAAGCTGTTTTAGACCTTTAGAATATTCACATGTTTTAGCAATCATAATTGCTGGATGCTCGCGACGATCCACCGACACATTGAGTGCAGCCTGTTTCACTTCTAATGCATCATAATGCTGCTTAACTTGAGATTTAAATTCCGCTGAACTCAATGGCTTTGCCCATATAGTTGCTGACAATCCTACAAGTCCAATCACCAACATTAACTTCTTCATCTTGTCCCCAATATGCAAATATAGTTATTTATCTAAGTTATTGAATATTTATAACATAAAATCTCAAGCAATAAAAAAGCCAGAATAAATCTGGCTTTTTCTTTTCTTCTATTATTTAGCGATGGGTATGGATTGACATCACAATACCCATACCCGCGAGCAAAGAAATCACAGCGGTTCCGCCATAACTCATCAGTGGTAATGGATCGCCTGTCACTGGAAGGATACCACTCACCATGCCTGAGTTCAGGAATACGAAAAAGAAAAAGGTTAAACCTGTAGCACCCGCATATAGACGGCCAAAGTTATGGAAGCTGTTCATTCCGATCATCAAGCAACGAATAATAATAGCGGTAAACAGACTAAATAATAAAAATACACCGATAAAACCAAATTCTTCGGCATAAGTCGACATAATAAAGTCAGTATGATGCTCTGGCAGATAACCCAGATGTGACTGTGTCCCTTGCGAATAACCTTTGCCAGTCATTCCTCCAGAACCAATGGCGATTTTAGACTGGATAATATTCCAGCCTGCACCGAGTGCATCTGATTCAGGATCAAATAGCGTCAGGACACGTTTTTTCTGATATTCCTGTAACAGGAACATCCACATTAATGGTGCGACCACAGCTAATGCTGCCATTGCACCACCAATCAAGCGCCAGGACATACCACTCAGAAATAAAACAAAGATCCCCGGAATCACCAGACCGATATTCAAGTCAGGCTGCAATGCCACAAGCACAAAAGGAATACCCAACAAAATTAAGGCACCGATGATATGCATAAACTTGGGTGGAAATGGCTTACGCGCGAAGTACCAGGCCATCATCAGTGGCATGGCAAATTTCATCACTTCACTCGGCTGCATACTTCCCACGCCCGGCAAAGTAATCCAGCGTGTTGCTCCAAGTCGTCTTTCACCAATCACAAAGACCAGCAATAGCATAAAAATCCCGAAGGCATAAAAATACGGGCTTGCGGCTTGATACACTTTTGGCGGAACCTGCGCACAGATAAACATTACCACAAAACCGACACCAAAACTGATCGCCTGACGGATCACCATGCCTGAGTTTTCAGAGGTCGCACTATAAACTACCATCAACCCCAAGGCAGCATTCAGCAACAAGAAGCATAGCAACCACGGGTCCAGATGTAGCTTGGTCCATCTTGAGGAATCGTGTTTTATACTCAATCCATCACGTGCGGATTGTCGTAAAAAACGATACTGCTGTGAAGGTATCATTGTGACAAAAGGTTCAAAACTAACAATGGCGAAATTATAAGTGAAAGCAGCGGAGAATTGATCGCCAGTGCTCTATTTATTATGTATTTCTTCAAATAAATTTAGGCTTGTGCTGCCAGAATCAGACGAGCCAGTTCCAGGTCATCCGGATAGGTAATTTTGAGATTATCAGATCGCCCCTGTACCACACGTACGGTTTCACCTACATGCTCAAGTGCACTGGCTTCATCGGTAATATTGGCACCATCTTGTAATGCCTGTTCAATAGCATGTTTTAACCGGCCCAGTTTGGCCATTTGTGGTGTTTGAGCCTGCCAGAGAGTCGAACGGTCTACTGTAGTTTCGATATCCTGACCTTGTACGACGCGCTTTAAGGTATCGCGCACTGGAATTGCCAAAATGGCAGCTTGATCAGTTTCAGTCGCCGTATTGACCAGATCAATCAATGCATTTTGACTGACACATGGACGTGCCGCATCATGTACCAATACCCAATCTTCTGCTGAAGTGATTTCAGTTAGGTAAGCTAAGGCATTGAGGACAGAATTGACCCGCTCTGTACCGCCGGCACAAAAATGGGCTTTATCCTGATTGGAAAATGGCAAGGTTATAGCAACATCATCCTGACTACCGATCGCCAGCACATAACCCGTCAGTGGAAGTTGATTCAGACGTGCAACCGTATGTTCAAGAACAGTACGCTTCTGAATCATTTGATATTGCTTTAGTTCTGTTTTAGAGAATCTGCTACCCGAACCTGCAGCTGGAATGATAGCCCATAATTTATGGTGTGCTTGAATTTTCAGCTGACTCATTGGTACGCAGGTCTACTTTAGAATTTTGATCGAGATAAATCGGTTTATATTGGGTACTGATGGTAC
>NZ_DEZM01000230.1:0-875 GCF_002364825.1 Acinetobacter sp. UBA3132
ATGTAACTAGATGTATACAAGCCCTCATTTGAGGGCTTTTTTTTACACAAACTTCACAATCTAAATAAAAATCTCAACACGCTTTTACCAAGATTCCCCTTTAAAAAGAAAAAGTCTTGATAATCTATATACAGTAATCATTTTCCACCTAAGTGTTTAATTACTAAATATATTTTTTACATGAAAAGGAACACAAAATGGCAAAATCCTACGCAAAATATGAAGATAATATTGTTCAGTTTCAACGCAAGGATCAAGTAAAAGTACAGCGGACTGTTGAAGTCATGGACCAGCTGGAACATGAATCACATCTTTTTATTGTTGTGCTAGGAACTGTTATTGGTGCGATCTTAGCGCTATTTATTGGCTATCACATCAACACTGGCATCGTGCAATTTTTGCTATTAAGTATATTGCCAGTATTCAGTGCCTATCTGCTGCGTCGAGTTTATATCTATACCCTCACGCATAGCTAATTTGTGCGATCTACAATTTATCTACTTTACCCATTCTGGAATACTCCGTAGGATAAAAGCAGTATTTTCAATTAACTGCTGCTTATGAATCTGACTGACTGGATTATTTCTATTATGGAACAGCTGGGCTATTGGGGTATTGCCCTGCTCATGTTCCTCGACAATGTCTTCCCGCCTATTCCCTCTGAAATCATTATGCCATCTGCGGGCTATTCCGCGTCCCAAGGTCAATTAGTACTGGTCGGCGTGATCATTGCGGGTTGCCTCGGCTCCCTGCTGGCTGCTGCCTTACTTTACTGGATTGGTTATAAATTCAGTCATGAATCGATTTTCAGATTTGTCGACCGCTATGGTAAATATCTGTTTATTAAATCTGATGATGTAAAAAAATCTTTAGCA
>NZ_DEZM01000230.1:994-2458 GCF_002364825.1 Acinetobacter sp. UBA3132
GATGTAAAAAAATCTTTAGCATGGTTCGAGCAGTATGGTCATCGCATTGTTTTTGCTGGACGTATGATTCCCGCAGTGCGCTCCCTGATCAGTATTCCTGCTGGAATGAGTCGTATGCCCTTCTGGAAATTCATGTTTTATAGCAGCTTGGGAACAATCATCTGGACGACTTTTCTGGCCTGTATTGGATTTTATTTCGGCGAAAATCAGAACTTGATGCATCAGATTTTTAGCAAGGTCAGTTATATCATTATTGCAATTGTAGCGATTATTATCGGCTGGGTTCTGTACCGTAGACATCAACGCAAAAATCGTCCATCCTGAATAGTAAGTCCTGTTAAGGAGGCCAGAACGATGTCGCATTATCTTAAATATTTTGCAGCCGTTTATCTTGCCTTGCTGGTTTTGGTTGGCATGATTGTGTATTGGTTAAACTTGGGTGCCATTATTTTCATTCCTGCATTAATTGCAGCAGCATTCTTGAGTGCCCGGCATTTTGTGCATAAGGAACTGCGTGTCCCTGACGCCAAGGAAAAAAATACCTTGGTCTGGGGCTCTACCATTATTGCCATGAGCCTTGGCTTTATTGTTATCTTGGTGATGATCTGGCTGCACCCTTATACCGAGGAAATTCTGCGCCGAATGAATTATACAGGCCGAGGCCCAAATTCATTTATTGTCGCTGCCTTGATTGCCTTGCATGCCGCCCTGTTTCATGTCGCCTATCATGGCTATACCCGCTATAGCTTGGCTAAACAGCTAAAGAAACACGCTTAATTTCAATCGAGTTCAAATCATGTCACGTGATCCTTCTATGCTTCACGTGACATTCGTCGTATTCTTTTAATTTATCTTGCTGAATATTCGAGCAAATTATTAAAATAAACAAACTTGTTGGTATAACTTTTCCCATTTTCAACCACACAAGCAACAACAATAAAAACACAATATTCGAGATAAAAATGATGATTAAAAAATATTTTGGCTATTTCACTATAGTTTATCTGGTCGCGATTCTGATTGTCGCTGGTTTAAATATGTTTATCGATTTGCCTGGCAGCAGCACTGCCATCCCGGCATTATTCGGTGCAGGGGCAGCGGCAGCGATCAAATTTGTTCAGGATCAACAGCGTCTACCAAGTGCTATAGAGAAAAACCAGTTAATTTGGGGATGTCTGGGCATTAGCGTACTCATTGGCTTGATCTTATCCTTGTCAATATTGGGTATTGCAGAACAACGGGAAATTATCCTTGGTATGCTGGAATCTTTATCTTTTGGCATCTGGATAAGCATATTGCTGCTAGGCTTGGCGATTCAATATGTTGTCCTTGCCTTATGTTTCGGCTGGATGAGCAAAAGTGCCCTTAAAGGTTTGGAAGCCAAAAAACAGGCTAAAGAATAGCTGCTTAGCTTAAAATCACAGATATAAAAAAGCAGATATCAAAAAAGCACCCGAAGGTGCT
>NZ_DEZM01000230.1:2517-3517 GCF_002364825.1 Acinetobacter sp. UBA3132
GCACCCGAAGGTGCTTTTTTGATTTGGGAGAATTAATCTGGTGTATGATACATCAGATACAATTCATTCAGGTTTTCTGGAATTTCTTCCGCAAGCTCGTCCATTAACTGGCCGTTACGACGGAAAGTTTCCATTTGTGGGTCTTCTTCATCAATCCCACTGAAGACCATGATTGGCAGAGTTAAATCCACCAGTTGTTCTTCAAATTCTTCTGCAAACCATGCTTCTTCGTTCAGGAACATGGCATCAACAAAGCCCACACTCCAGTCACCAAGACTTGATTCGGTATCTGCTTCCTCGATTTCAAACGGGAAAGTGATGCCTTCTTCATTGGCCAAGCTTTGACGGATAGATTCCAGCCATACTTTAACCTGTTCGATGATTGCTGCTGGAACTTTTTTCTGATTGTTATCAAAAAGCTCATCCAGCCATCTGTCAAACTGCGGACCTACTGCAATTGCACACAGGAAACCGTGAGTTGCCGCAAAATCCAGACCATACTCATTTTGGTCGCCATCCAGATAGTCACTCAACAGGTCTAAATCTAAAGCACTCATCTAATATCCAAACTTAGAAATTCCGAAAGGCCTAGCATAGCATTTATTCAGGCCATGCTAAATCCGAATTGCTTAATCTTCGTCGTCGAAGTCATCGTCATCGTCGAAGTCATAGTCAAAATCTTTGAGTTCGCGCTCGAGGCGGCGTTGAGTCAACAGGTCATCAATCAGACGACGTTTTTCCAACGACTCTTTTGCGCTGAGCTTGCTGGAAGCCTCATCGAAGCTAACATCATCATCACCGTAGTTATCATCTAGTTCAAAATCTGTAGAAGACACTAAAACTACCTCATTGTGAAAAATGTAAAGGGTCCTAGGCGCTATTTATCTTGCCTAAAAATACTTGTCAAGTTTTATTTAAATTTTAGTATCTTAAAATTGTAATTAGGGCTTTTTTTCCAAGTAACTTGTATGGCATGATATAATCCACCCTGCGTCCTTAT
>NZ_DEZM01000013.1:0-4620 GCF_002364825.1 Acinetobacter sp. UBA3132
AGGTTTTCAGTTGTTTGAGCTTATCGTTCTGATCTGACATGTAGAATAAATCCTTTCCCAGCATATAGCAGAATAAATCATTGTAGCGGATATTAACCTGTCTTCACGTATTAAAAAAGTTTTAACAGATTGAATTTACGCTAAACATGATCAGGCTCGATGACCTGTATTTATATTAGCCAAGGCATTATGGCATCTGAAATTGAATTTTTAATTCAGTTCTTTGTTGCAACTGTTGGATATTTGTTTGAATGTGCTGTTGAATCAATGTAATCACGGACTCATGCTGAAAGCCCAGAGCATAACCTTTAACAATCACGATACTGGGCAAACTAAAAAACAGATAGCGTGCATCTTCTAATGTTGCCTGCTGAAAAACACCCTGCTGAATTAACATGTCTTGCAAAAATGCCTTTTCCTGCCGCACGTTATGAGACTGTACATCATCCCAATAATTCAGGCGCATGGCCATCAGGTTGTTATGCTTGTAGCTCATAACATTCAACTCGTTTACTTGTATATCTTCGCTCTATAATGGGGACAATTCTGAGAGTTTCAATTGCTCATTTGCATAAAATCGATGCTTATAAAGGAATAGGAATTTTCACTGGACTCAGGTAGTATCGGAATATAACTTAAAACAAAATTGATGAGTGCGATTGTAAGCATCATGCCAATTTGGCAAAGGGGAATGTATGCGTTTTGCATGGTTATTAACTGCGATTCTGGCAGGTACAACTGTACATACACAAGCAGCTCAGGATTATTCCAGGGAATATTCACAGTGTATGAAGTTCACCTATGGTGACCGTACCAAGACTGAAAAATGTATTGCCAAGGAATTAAAAGGGCAGACTAAAATCTTGAAAAAAAGCTATAAAAATTATCTTAAATTAAACGCAAATAATGCTGCTGTAGTAAAAAACCATTATGCCTTGTTTGAATCCAGACTGGACAAGCAATGTGGTCGTATCCGTGCTGGAAACTACACCAAAATCCAGCAAGGACAATGTGCCCTGGCCATGGTAATTGAGCAGTCCAATTATTATCAATCACGTTCTTTTGTCGGAAAACGCTGAGGATCTGATCGGTACTCAAAAGCATAACGGACATGTAAGTTTGTTATGCTTTTTAAATTATGGCGAGAATTTGAGATTTATTAAGACTGGACAGAAGCGCTGAATAGGTGAGTCAGTATTATTTATCACCTACTTCATAAAACGTTCGATTTATCTCTCATACTTTAAAGCATTCAAATCCGGATTGAAGCGATCTATTGTTGACCATTCTCATCATCAAATAACAGGCTTCTAAAACCGGATTCAGCCAGAGTGGAGTCGTGCTGTTTTCGTATTTTTCATGGTTTTAGCATTATAAAAGCAGGCGAAACAAGGTATCATAAGGCGTTTTAAAATATGACCTCTGGAGACGCCTTAAGTGGATCGACCGACTATTAGCCCTGAACATTTGCAGGAAGCCGCTGAAAATCTAACAACCATTCGTGATTTTATCCGTTTTGGTGTTACAGCATTACGTCAATACGATGCGCACTTGGGCCAAGGCACAGAAGATTATTTTGCTGAAAGTTCAGCACTGGTTTTACAAACCCTTTCTCTGGACTGGAATGCTGATCCAGAAATTCTGGATTCAAAACTGCTTCCAAGCGAAAAAGAAGAGTTTTTGAATCTTTTAGGACGTCGTATCAATGAAAGAATGCCGACATCTTATCTATTAAATCTGGCTTATTTCTTTGGTAAGCCATTCTATGTGGATGAGCGTGTACTGATTCCACGTTCACCAATCGTTGAGCTGATTGAAAACCGTTTTGCACCATATTGCTTGGGCGAAAATGGTGAAATGGGTGCAGCGGTAAATAACCTGCCAGAAAATCCGAATCCAAAAACACCACAACGTATTCTGGACATGTGCACCGGTTCAGGCTGTATTGCGATTGCATTGGCATACGCTTTTCCAGATTCTGAAGTGGATGCAACCGATCTGTCTAAAGAGGCTTTAGAAGTAGCGCAGATCAACTGTGAACACCATAACAAGCAGTATCAAGTGGCATTGCTTGAATCGGACCTGTTCGCAAAAATTCCTGCTGAAAATCAGTATGATCTAATCGTGTCGAATCCACCGTATGTGGATGCAGAAGACATGGCAGATTTACCAGACGAATTCCACTACGAACCTGAAATGGCTTTGGCTGCAGGTCAGGATGGTTTGGATTTGGTACGTAAAATGCTGGCTCAAGCGGCTGATTACCTGACTGAAGATGGTCTGATTGTAATTGAAGTCGGCAACTCTGAATGGGCAATGAAGCAAAACTTCAATAAAGTTGATTTCCACTGGTTGCAGTTCCAGCGTGGTGGCTCAGGTATCTTCGCATTGACTGCAGCCCAATGCCGTCAATACCGCGATTTATTTATTCAATCTGTTAATGCATAAGGAGTCGTTCACATGGCAGGTAATAGTATAGGGCAACTCTTCCGTGTAACGACTTGTGGTGAATCTCATGGTGTTGGCCTGATGGCGATCATTGATGGGGTTCCACCAGGAATTGAACTGTCTGAAGCTGATTTGCAAAAGGATCTGGACCGCCGCAAGCCGGGTACATCGAAATTTGCAACGCAGCGTAAAGAGCCGGATGAAGTGGAAATTATTTCCGGTGTGTTTGAGGGTAAAACCACCGGCACTTCAATCGGTCTTTTAATCCGCAATACTGACCAGAAATCGAAAGACTATGGCAATATTGCGCAGACTTTCCGCCCGGGTCATGCAGACTATACCTATACCCAGAAGTATGGTTTCCGTGATTATCGTGGCGGTGGCCGTTCAAGTGCACGTGAAACTGCAATGCGTGTGGCAGCGGGTGCGATTGCCAAGAAATTCCTGTTTGAGAAATTCGGTATTGAAATCCGCGGTCATGTCACCCAGATTGGCACTGAAAAAGCCGAGAAACTGGACTGGAATGAAGTTCCAAATAATCCGTTCTTCTGTGGTGATGTTGATGCCGTTCCACGTTTTGAGGCACTGGTCACGTCGTTGCGTGAACAAGGCACCAGTTGTGGCGCGCGCCTTGAAATTATTGCCTCTAAAGTCCCAGTAGGCTGGGGTGAGCCAGTATTCGATCGTCTGGATGCCGATATTGCCCATGCCATGATGTCGATTAACGCCGTTAAAGGTGTTGAGATTGGTGATGGTTTTGGCGTTGCTGAGCAGTTTGGTCATGAAACGCGTGATGAATTAACGACGGATGGTTTCCTGGCAAATCATGCCGGCGGTATTTTGGGTGGGATTTCTAGCGGTCAGGACATTCGCGTATCGATTGCACTAAAACCAACCGCTTCAATCACGACTCCAGGTAAAACCATCACCATCAATCGTGAAGATACTGACGTGTTGACCAAAGGCCGTCATGATCCTTGTGTGGGTGTACGTGCGACGCCAATTGCTGAAGCGATGCTGGCGATTGTATTGATGGATCACTTTATGCGTCATCGTGCACAAAATGCCGATGTTGTTGCGCCGTTTGCACCAATTGAACCGAAATAATTCGCTTCTGATCTGAAGTGAATCCAAAAAGTCAGACTTCGGTCTGACTTTTTTATGATCTGCAAAGGCAATAGATGATTTAGGCGGAGAGAAACTTATTTTTCCTATGCTTTTAAGAAGTTTAGGTTTATTAAAAATGAAATTCGAAAACTCATCCAAAAAATGATTCAAAAATTTTTAATGAGTTAGGAAAAGCTTAAAGAGGAGGTGTTAAATATTGCAAAAGAAGAAAGCTGGACTTAATTGGTTTATTATTCATTAAAACGCATGAGAGACTTTCTCTTACTTATTATCCATTGATTTTTCCAATACTTTTTCTCTTGAAACTCTTCGGTTGTTGTATCCTTAATAATTGACAGGCAATTGGGTTCGATTGCCACAAAATTGCATGTTACGAGTGGCTCAATGCTTCATACTATCTTCAGCGTCCTGTTTCCACTGATTGCCCTAATTACCCTCGGTTATGCATTAAAACAAAGGAAATGGTTAGAAGACGGATTTTGGCGGGGGGCAGAAAAGCTAAACTACTATGTACTATTTCCAATCATGCTATTCCTGAATCTGGCTACTGCTCAGATTCAGATAGATATTATTCAGGATGTGGTGCTGGTTATTTCAATTATTACTATACTGGTTTGTGCAGTGCTGTACAGTCTAAAAGCGATATACCGGATTAACTTTGCCCGATTTGGGGTCTATATACAAAGCATACTGCGCTTTAATACCTATATTGGCATTGCTGCGGTCAGCACCTTATTTGGTCAGGCAGGGATGACAGTATTTGCCGTCATTATGGTGTTCTTTATTCCAGTCGTAAATACCGTTTCTGTGCTGGCATTTACTAAACCGGCTGATATGCAGTTTGGAAAAATTTTCATATCCCTCGCGAAAAATCCACTGATTTTAGGCTGTCTGGTGGGTGGGCTTTATAATCTGTCCGGATTGGGGATATGGCAGGGGATGAACCAGTTATTGAAACAAATGGCAGCATGCAGTTTGCCTTTAGGTTTGATGTGTGTCGGGGCAGCATTAAAGTTTGGGCAAATTAATCTGGATTTATGGCGC
>NZ_DEZM01000086.1:0-483 GCF_002364825.1 Acinetobacter sp. UBA3132
CCACTGGGTACAGGTTTAAATGAAATCGATCATTTAACCCATAATGTGTATAAAGGCCGTATGCAGTACTGGTCAGATTTCTATGAAAAGATTTTCAATTTTCAGGAAATCCGCTATTTCGATATTAAAGGTGAATACACTGGCCTGACTTCTAAAGCCCTGACAGCACCAGACGGCAAGATCCGTATTCCACTGAATGAAGATTCAGATAAAGGTAATGGTCAGATTGCTGAATTCTTAAATGAATTTAATGGTGAAGGCATTCAGCATATTGCCTTTATTTGTGATGACCTTCTGGAAACCTGGGACAAGCTTAAAGCCTTAGGTACCAAGTTTATGACACCACCGCCAAGCACCTACTATGAAATGCTGGATGAGCGCTTGCCAAATCATGGTGAACCGGCAGATGAACTGCAAAAACGCGGCATCCTGCTGGATGGCAATACCAAAGACGGTAACAAACGCCTGCTGTTACAGATTTTC
>NZ_DEZM01000086.1:698-3096 GCF_002364825.1 Acinetobacter sp. UBA3132
GCCTGCTGTTACAGATTTTCTCTGAAAATATGATTGGTCCGGTGTTCTTTGAGTTTATCCAGCGCAAAGATGACGATGGCTTCGGTGAAGGGAATTTTAAAGCCTTATTTGAATCGATTGAACGTGATCAGATCAAACGTGGCGTTCTGGACATCTCGAAAGCCTGATCTTTGTTTAAAATATACCGATGCATATAGTGTCATATGCATCGGTATTACTGCCTCTGTTTCAACATATACGCTTATATAAAACTTAAGATTCTGCACCGATGACGGTATAAAAATAATAAAGCCCATCATCACTGTTCAGTACTTAATCTCACATGGATGATGAATAAAAATGCAGCATATTGAACAAGGAAACCTGAAAAAGGGTTTAAGTAACCGGCATATTCAACTTATTGCACTGGGTGGTTCCATTGGTACCGGCCTGTTTCTCGGCATCTCACAAACCATTAAGCTGGCCGGACCTTCCGTTATTCTGGGTTATGCCATTGCAGGCTTGATTGCTTTTCTAATGATGCGCCAGTTGGGTGAAATGATTGTACATGAACCTGTCAGCGGCTCTTTTAGCCATTTCGCTTATAAATACTGGGGCAAGTTTGCCGGATTTATGTCTGGCTGGAATTATTGGGTACTGAATATTCTGGTCTGTATGGCCGAATTAAGCGCTGTCGGTTTGTATGTGCATTACTGGTGGCCCGAAATCCCAACCTGGGTGTCTGCGCTCGGCTTCTTTATTTTCATTAATGTAATCAACTTGCTTCACGTAAAATTATTCGGAGAAATGGAATTCTGGCTAGCGATCATTAAGGTCGGTGCCATTATTGCCATGATTGCGTTCGGCAGTTATTTACTGGCCAGTGGCAGTGGTCACAGCCAATCCACTCTGGAAAATTTATGGCAATTGGGTGGCTTCTTCCCGAATGGGATTATGGGTCTGATTATGGCGATGGCCATGATCATGTTTGCTTTTGGCGGTATTGAACTGGTCGGCATTGCAGCGGCAGAAACAGATAACCCGAAAAAAACCTTACCTAAAGCAGTGAACCAGATTGTTTACCGTGTTCTGTTATTTTATATCCTGAGCCTGGTGGTGATTCTATCGCTTTATCCTTGGAATATGATGGCGCAAGGCGGCAGTCCTTTCGTGCTGATTTTCGATTCGCTTGGTAGCCAGACAGTGGCCGCAGTTCTGAATTTTGTGGTTTTAACCGCAGCGATTTCGGTTTATAACAGTACTAATTACTGTACCAGCCGCATGCTGTTGGGATTAGCTCAACAAGGTAATGCACCCAAATTTCTAGCTAAAATCAATCAGCGTGGTATTCCGGTCAATGCCGTTATGGTCTCGGCATTCTGTACGCTCCTATGTGTCTTGTTGAATTATCTGGTGCCAGAAAAAGCCTTTAGCATGCTGATGATGCTGGTGGTCGCAGCCATTGTGATTAACTGGGTGGTAATTTCCTATACCCATTTAAAATTCAAGACCTCAATGAACCGCATGCAGACCAGAACAGATTTTCCAAGTGTGGCTTACCCATTCACCAACTACTTATGTATCGCATTTATGGGCGGTATTCTGCTGATTATGAGCAGTACCCCAGAAATGCGAATTGCGGTTGTTATGATCCCGGTCTGGATTGGACTTCTGATGATTGCTTATTTCTTCAAACGCAAAAAAGAAAATCAGACAGCTGTGTTAGACACGACCAAAATCAGCTCTTTACCAGAAGCGTAATACTATATTAATTAGATTAGGATAGATTCATGTTTCAACATATTGATCCCTATGCCGGTGATCCGATTCTTTCTTTAATGGAAGAATTCAACAAAGATCAACGGAGTAACAAAGTCAACTTAAGTATCGGTCTGTATTACAATGAAGATAACATTGTGCCGCAGCTAGACTCAGTTCAGAAAGCTTATACTTACCTGACCCCTGACTATAATAAAGTTCGTGTTTACTTGCCGATGGATGGTCTGAACAGCTTTAACCAGGCTGCACAGGAATTAATTTTTGGAACTTCCAGCCCTGCCCGCGAGCAAGGCCGTGTAGTCACGATTCAGACCTTGGGCGGCTCAGGTGCGCTAAAAGTCGGCGCTGACTTTTTGAAAAAATATTTTCCAGAATCTGAAATCTGGGTGAGCCAGCCGACTTGGGAAAACCATATTGCCATCTTTAATGGCGCTGGTATTCAGACCCATTTCTATCCTTATTATGATGCAGAAACCAATGCCGTTAATGTACCGGCGATGCTGGATTGCTTAAAACAGCTGCCCGCTCAAAGTATTGTGTTATTACATCCATGTTGTCATAACCCGACCGGGGCCGACTTACAGCCGCATGAGTGGGATCAAGTCATTGAAGTTTTAAAAGCCCAATCTTTAATTCCTTT
>NZ_DEZM01000240.1:0-13574 GCF_002364825.1 Acinetobacter sp. UBA3132
ATTGCGCTGGGACTATATTTTGCGATTTCGATTGCTTCACACCTGTCTACTACAGCGACACTGGTCGGGTTGCTGATTCTTTATCTGGCAGTACCCTGGCTAATTCGGGCGACACTACGATTTAATGCCCGCAACAGTAAATTTGGCAATGCCCGGTTTTATTTTGGCGGCACCAATAAGGAAGCTTACTGGACCTTTATCAAAGCCATCCTGATTTATATCCTGACTCTAGGGATCTTTTTCCCAGTATTGGTCTGGCTATATAAACGTTATTGCTTTGATCATCTCTATGCAGGCCAATTGAAATTCAAGCTGAATGCCACATGGGGCGATTACATGAAGGCCATGTATGTCCCATTGTTTATTTTCATGGGTTTTCTGGTTGCGGTGATGATATTTGGAATAGGTTCCAGTTTTGCCAATCTTGGCAATCCTGGAGTTTTAAGCTCGCTAATCGGCTGGATTGTGGCGATTTATCTCTTTAGTTTTTTTATTATTTTCCCCCTGATGCAGGCCCGGATTTTTATTACCACTTGGAACAATACCTCTATCAGTCGTAGCCAGTTCAAGACCGAGTGTACTCAATGGCACTATACCTGGATTCTGGTGACTAACTGGATTGCACGTATTCTGAGTTTAGGTTTGCTTACACCATGGGCAGCGATTCGTCTATATCGTTATCAGGTGGAAT
This sequence comes from Acinetobacter sp. UBA3132, assembly GCF_002364825.1. Classification (NCBI taxonomy): domain Bacteria; kingdom Pseudomonadati; phylum Pseudomonadota; class Gammaproteobacteria; order Moraxellales; family Moraxellaceae; genus Acinetobacter; species Acinetobacter sp. UBA3132. The sequence goes on from NZ_DEZM01000240.1 coordinate 692, forward strand.
CATTAACCCTGAATTTACGTAATGATCCGGACATGATGATGAACAGAGCACAGCAGGATCACAGTGCGCTGGCAGAAGAGATCAGTGACATCTTCGATATTGATGTGTCGTTATAACAGGAGAAAAGTATGTCTGCTCAGGTCACTGACGTCATTTTCTATGATGGCATTGTCTCAAAACCGCAACCGGCGCAGGTGTCCCGGATTGATGATCAGTCGGTACTGATTCGTTACGGCGAAGCTTATGCACAGCAGCGGCGTTATCTGTATGCAGACATGCAGCTGATTGGAGCACTTGGAAAAATTCAGCCAGTGGTTGAACTCAAAGATGATGCCCGCCTGGAGTTTTCTTCTGAGCTGCCAGAATGGTTTAATTTGCAGCGTAAGGGATTACAGCACTCGATCTGGAAGCTGGAACGCACTCCGGCTTTGATTCTGTTTAGTGTGGTATTTGTACTGGCACTGGGTTTTGCGACAATTAAATGGGGCATTCCAGCAGCTTCCTATCATGTGGCTCATCATCTGCCTGCCAACACTTTGACGCGTATGGGCGATGAAGCAGAAAGCTATGTCTTGAAGATGACTGAAGATACTAAATTGCCTAAGGCACGTCAGCAGAAGATTGTTACGCAATATCAGCAACTGGTTGCAGGAGATCAGCCGGCGAAAGTGGTGTTCCGTCAAGGCGGAGCAATCGGTGCCAATGCACTGGCGATTCCAAATAATACCATTATCCTGACTGATGAACTGGTCGCACTGGCTCAGGATGATCGGGAAATTATGGGGGTGTTGGCGCATGAACAGGGCCATCTGGTACAGCGGCATAGCCTGCAACAGGCACTTTCCAGTTTAGGGTTTAGCGTAATTTTAATCATGATTACCGGTGATGGTTCAGACTTGCTGACCAATTTACCGGTAGCCATGGTCGGCGCCAGCTATTCGCGTAATTTTGAGGCTGAAGCAGATGACTATGCTTTAAATGCGATGCAGGCCCAGCATATTCCCACCATTCATTTTGCCAACTTCCTAGAACGCTTGGCTAAAGACAGTGGGGAAGATAAGGAGGCCGAAAGCTCAGTATGGGATTTCTTTAGTAGCCATCCTGCAACACAAGAGCGGATTAAGGCGGTAAAAGCATTTGAGGCAGAACATACACTACGACAGCCCTGAGGCTTGGAGTTGCTGAATTTGCCATTCTGCCTGTAAAGGCTCCTGACCCATCCGTTCGAGATGCTCAATGACCACCTGCTGTAGTCGCGGCAGGTCGACATCTTCCTGCTGTACCCGAATCTGTACCCGTAAATGCTGATCCATAGGTATCATTTCCACCATCGCATTTGGCATGTGAATTTGAATATTCTGTTCAGTCGAGGCCACTTCAAATTTGTGTTGCCAATGTTTCATTAACCGTAAGGCAATACGTTGAGCTTGTAAGGTCGGAATATCAGTATAACTTTCTTGCATAGTTTGAATGATCTTGTTGAGAGGTATTCATCATAGGCGGGAGCATCCATAACCGGCAAGTCTTGTCCTATAACAATTTGTTAAGCGGATGCGATTATTGCGGCGAACAGACGCAGGCGCAAATACAATTTGTTATAATGCGGTATTCATCTCATATTCAGCCAGGTTCTTCCATGTCCAAGCCGTATTTAATTGCACCTTCTATTTTGTCTGCTGACTTTGCCCGCTTAGGTGAAGAAGTTGAAAATGTACTGGCAGCAGGTGCTGATGTTGTTCATTTTGATGTCATGGACAACCACTATGTGCCAAACCTGACTTTTGGGGCAGGTGTGTGTAAGGCATTGAAAAAATATGGCATTAAGGCACCGATTGATGTGCATCTGATGGTCAAACCGGTCGATCGCATGATTGGTGATTTCCTTGAAGCCGGTGCGGACATTATTACTTTTCATCCGGAAGCTTCTGATCACGTTGACCGTTCTTTACAGCTGATTAAATCTGGCGGTGCTCAGGCGGGTCTGGTATTTAATCCGGCAACACCTTTGCATTACCTTGATTATGTACTGGATAAAGTGGATCAGATCCTGTTGATGAGTGTAAACCCGGGCTTTGGTGGTCAGAAATTCATTCCGATGACTTTGGATAAATTACGTCAGGCACGCAAGATCATTGATGCTTCTGGTCGTGATATCCGTCTAGAAGTAGATGGTGGTGTAGGACCAGCCAATATCCGCGAAATTGCAGAAGCAGGTGCGGATATGTTTGTGGCAGGTTCAGCGATCTTCGGTAAACCGGATTATAAAGCTGTGATTGATGAAATGCGTGCAGAACTGGCGAAAGTAGGACAAGTCACTGTCTGATCGGAATTTTATGTTATTCACAGCAATCTGTGGATAACTTTATGGATAAGTATATGGATATCTATGTGGGTAACCCTATGGATATCCAGCATAAATTGTAATCAATTGTAGCTTGGTTGTTTAAGCATTATACAAAATATGTATAAAAAGAACTCAATTTGGGTTCTTTTTCTATTTTGAAAGACTTACAAATTCTGGTGTTTTATTCACCAATTCTTACAAATCAAGCTTCATAAAAAGTGATCAACTTATTTTAAATTCGTGTTTCATTGTGTAACCTCTCCGAACAATTTTAAATTTAATTCATGTGCATAACTTAATTGTTTGATGTGGATAAACTTCTTGTTTTGGAGCAGTGCTGAGCACTTTGTTGTCATTTTTAAAGTGACTGAGAACTCTGTTTTATTCTCAACTGTGTGTCTAAAGTAGCGATTTTTTCGAGAGCTGTCTTGGGTGCTTAAGTTAAGCTGAGTTAAGTTACATCTCATACGGTCAATTTTTGTAATCTGCCCTATATTTTTGCAAGTAATTTTATACAATCTCACAGTTTTAGGAGGAACGACCTCCCTTGATGTAAAATATTGCTTTTACTCAGGAAAAATCGTCAGGACGGCCTGATTTCTTAATTCATGAAGGAGGGCATATGGCTTGGTTTTTACTCATACTGGCAGGTCTTTTTGAGGTAGTGTGGGCCTACTCAATGAAGCTATCGGAAGGCTTCAGCAAACTGACTCCCAGCATTATTACTATCTTTTTCATGTTTCTAAGTTTTGCACTGCTGGCTTACGCTATGCGTACGCTACCTTTAGGCACCGCCTATACCATCTGGACCGGAATTGGTGCGGTTGGTTCTTTCCTGATTGGGATTTTTATTTTGGGAGAACCTGCGACTGCCATGCGCATGCTGGCAGCTGTCTTGATTATTTCCGGTCTGGTCTTGATGAAACTCTCATCTTCTTAAAGTTTATAGGGTGTACCCTAATGTAAATGTTTCAGTATTTATTTATATCAGCCTTATATTGATCATTGCGTTAAAATAATCTTTCTATGGCAATCCAACAGGGTGAGGACATGAACTTAAGCTATATCTATATGGATTCACCTGTGGGGCAATTGCGATTGGTCGCCAGTACTGAGGCACTGGTTGCGTTGCTCTGGGATTGTGAAACGCCGAACCGGGTGAAGCTGGCAACTTTAGTGGAAGATCCTGAGCATCCTGTTCTGGTTGCGACTAAAATGCAGTTGGAACAATATTTTGCTGGTCAGCGTAGCTGTTTTGATGTACCACTCGATTTTGCTGGTACACCATTTCAGAAAAGTGTCTGGCAGGCCTTGCTGAATATTCCTTATGGAGAAACTCGAACCTATCGTGATATTGCCTTGGAAATTGGTAATCCGAAAGCGGTTCGTGCCGTGGGGGCTGCCAACGGTCGTAATCCGATTTCGATTATTGCTCCATGCCATCGTGTGATTGGTGCCAATGGCGCTTTGGTGGGTTTTGCAGGTGGACTGGACCGCAAGGAAATCCTGTTAAATATTGAACAAAATAAGTAAGATATATTCTATCCTAATAAAAATCTGACCCAACAAAATGAATCCATTTTTCGCCCCAGTGATTGAAAGTTTCTGGTGGCTGTTTCTTTTATTTTCCTTAGCAGCTTTATTCAAGCTATTTAAACCATATCTCAAAGGGAAATTCGGTGAGTTTGCCGTTATTGTGCATGCTAAACGCTATCTTAAACAGCCGCATTATATTTTGATGAATGACCTGACCTTTGAGGATGGGCAAGGGACTACTACCCAGATTGATCATCTACTGTTAAGCCCATTTGGGCTATTTGTGATTGAAACCAAGAATTATAAAGGCTGGATTTTTGGGGGTGAACGTCAAAAAATGTGGACTCAAAAAATTTATAAACAGAGTTATAAATTCCTGAATCCGCTGCATCAGAACTATAAACACGTCAAAGTGCTGGAACAGGTTCTGACAGACGTTTTAAGTCCAGAACATATCCATTCACTGGTGGTGTTTATGCCAGAAGCTGAGTTTAAGACCGCGATGCCAGCAAATGTTTTTCGTAATGCCAGCTGGACGGATTACGTGAAAAGCTTTCAAGAGCCGGTAATTTCTGAAACCAAACTCAATCGGATTCAGCTGCATCTGGAGAAGGCTATGCTGGAGAAATCCAGACAGACCAATCGTCAACATATAGAGGGCTTAAAGCAGCGTAAGCAAGTTAAATAAAAAATCCCTGAAAAGTTCAGGGATTTTTAGCGGAATGCTGAGCATATCTGAGCTTTTCGGTAATTTCTTCCAGCGGTTTTACCCGTTTTACTTCATCCCACAGCGACTTCGCTTCAGGATAATGCTTGGACATCATGCCGAGCCACTGCTTATAACGACCGACCATATTCATTTCTTTTTTATAGGAACCATTCAGAAAACGAATTTGCAGACCAAGCAGTTCGTTCCAGCTAATGAGTGGATCATCACTATTTTTACGGATACATTGAGTCAGATCAGGCGTCGTTACTGCACCGCGTCCAATCATCAGATCTTCACAACCAGATTCTAGCTGACATTGCTTGGCATCGGCATTTGTCCAGATTTCACCATTGGCAATGACATTAATTTTTAAGGCTTCACGGATCGGTTGTAGCTGGTCCCAGAATGCAGGTGGGGTATAGCCATCCGCTTTAGTCCGCGCATGCACTGTTACCCAGGCAGCACCAGCATCTTCAATGGCATGGGCATTTTCCAGCATAAATTTACGGTCCATATAGCCAAGCCGCATTTTTGCGGATACCGGAATATGTGCAGGAACCGCATCACGCACAGCTTTCACCAGCTCATACACGACTTCAGGTTCATCCAGCAGTACTGAACCACCACGATGACGGTTGACGGTTTTAGCCGGACAGCCAAAATTCATATCAATTGCGGGTGCCCCCATAGCAGCAACTTTGACTGCATTGGCTGCCAGCATTTCCGGATTATTCCCCAAGAACTGTACATGTACCGGTGTACCGGCTGCAGTTTTACCTTCATTTAGGAGTTCAGGGCAATAATTATGGTAAACATGGTCCGGCAACAGCGAATCTGTGACACGAATAAACTCGGTCACACACCAGTCAAAGCTTCCGACGGATGTCAGTACATCGCGCATAATCGGGTCCGTTAAGCCTTCCATGGGTGCAAGAACAAGTTTCAACAGTCAACACCTGTGAATTTGAAAAACGGTGTTATACGGCTTTTTCGCCTGAATGTCCAGGTAGTTTAAATTTCATGCTTATAAAGGGAGGGAGCGTGAGAATGGATTTAGTACATATCAACAGATCAGCTGTCTTCAGCACAATAAAATAATAGAGTTTTAAATATTGATGGCTATATTGAAAAGAACAATAAATTTTCAGGATGGCAGTATGGAACAGCCTCATTTCAAGGATTATTTCTCCCAGTAGTCACAGGACTACGCCTTGTTTCGTCCACATTATCCAGACATGTTGGGCAAGATATTGTCAGAGCTGTCACCTGATATACGACTGGCTCTAGACGTTGGTTGTGGCTCAGGGCAGTTTTCAGAGGTCTTGGCAAATTACTTCGATCAAGTGATTGCAATTGATGGCAGTGCTGAACAGCTTGCCCAAGCCAAGTCTCATCCAAAAATACAGTATCTTCAAGCTGCAGCAGAAAATATTCCTCTGGCTGACCAGAGTGTTGATCTGATTTCGGTAGCGCAAGCTGCACATTGGCTGGACCTGGACAAGTTTTATGCAGAAGTCCAACGTATTGCGAAACCAAATGCCATTCTGGCTTTGATTACTTATGGTGTTTTTAATGTTGATGAGGAGCATTTGAATCATTATTTCAGGCATTTTTATGAAGTGACACTGGCATCATACTGGCCACCAGAACGTCATCATGTAGATGAAGGTTATCAGAATCTGATATTCCCATTTGAAGAAATTTCAATTTCGTCCCCTGTGCTGCAAGTTGAATGGAACTTTTACCAGCTGATTGGTTATATGAGTACCTGGTCAGCTGTTAAAGCAGCTACTAAAGCTTTGGGACATAACCCACTCAATATACTGGCAGATACCACGTTATCCGAATGGGAAGATCCGGAATTGCCCAGAGTCATCCGCTGGCCCCTGTCGGTACGGGTAGGCAGAGTAAATCCAGATTAAGTTTTGGCAAATAAAAAGCCCAGTAGTTGGGCTTATGAAAATATTAATTTTAAAAAAATCTTAAACTTACTTATTCAACAACATTTCCAGCACAAACTTGGAACCGATAAAACCTAAAGCCAGCAAACCAAAACCGATTAAAGTAAAACGAACAGCCTTTTGTCCACGCCAGCCAAATTTCCAGTGACCAATTAGTAAAGCGCCATAGACCAGCCAGGAAATAATGCTAAATGCTGTTTTATGTGCGAGGTGCTGGGCGAAGAAATCATCAATGGTAAAGAAGCCGAAACCTAAGGCAATAGTCAGTAAGACAAAACCGGTCATCAGCATATCAAACAGCAATGATTCCATATCCTGATACGATGGTAACAGATTGACCCAGACCCGGCGTTTCTGTTTTTTCTTGAGTTCACGGTCCTGAAAACGCAGAATCACCGCCTGAATGGTGGCCATCAGCAGCACTGCATAGGCAGATAATGACAGGATAATATGAATATCAAGACCAAGCGAGTTCTGCACAATGATTTTGGCTTGTGGGGTAAAAGCAAAGCCTAAAATCAGGCCAGTCGCTGCAACCGGAATACCAATCAGATTCAATGGCAGAATAGGGCGATAGGTACTATAAGCCAGACTCAGTAAAAGCATCAGTCCGGAAGTAAACGAAACCAGAACAAAGACATCATAATTTATCCCCATCGGGGTGTGCATGTCACCATAAAGAACCATGCCATGTAACACCAGACCAAGAGCGGCCGTGATACCGACAAACCACTGATTTGGAATACGTTTCGACATTAAATGAACAAACAAATACCAGAAAGATGCGGTATAGGCGACTAATGCCAAAATTGTATAAACCAGAGGGAGGCTAACCATGTCTAACCTTTTTAAGGGTGATGAATATTCATTTATATAAATTCGATGCGAACTACAGTATCCTATAGCATTCTATGCATAAATTTTCTATTTTAAGAAACAATTTTTTGCTCACGGCTATTTTAAGCGGATTTTGCAATGTTTGATACCTTAACAGAACGACTCACGCAGAGTTTAAGAAATGTTACTGGCTCAGGGCAGCTAACCGAAGACAATATTAAAGATACGTTACGTGAAGTACGTATGGCACTTCTTGAAGCCGACGTTGCGTTACCTGTAACTCGTGAATTTATCGCGAAAGTTAAGGAAGAAGCATTGGGCCAGGAAGTGATGACTCAGTTATCTCCAGGCCAGGCCTTCGTCAAGATTGTCTATGACGAATTAACCAAGATGATGGGCGCGGCGAACGAGAGCCTCGACCTGGCAGCAAAACCACCTGTGGTTGTGCTACTTGCTGGTTTGCAGGGCGCGGGTAAAACCACGACTGCTGCAAAACTTGCACGCTTCTTACAAGAACGTCAAAAGAAAAAAGTCGCGATGGTGTCTGCCGATGTATACCGTCCAGCAGCAATCAAGCAGCTACAAACGGTTGCGGGTGAAGTAGGTGCGATTTTCTTTGAATCGAATGCCAATGAACGTCCAATTGATATTGCCAACCGTGCCATCGAACAAGCAAAAATCCAGTTTGCTGATGTCCTGATTGTCGATACCGCAGGCCGTCTGCATGTCGATGATGACATGATGGATGAGATCAAAGAGTTGCACGCTGCGATTAGCCCAACTGAAACCCTGTTCGTGGTTGATGCCATGACTGGTCAGGATGCGGCAAATACTGCAAAAGCTTTTAACGATGCTCTACCTTTGACCGGTGTAATCCTGACCAAGACTGATGGTGATGCACGCGGTGGTGCAGCGCTTTCTGTTCGTGCTATTACTGGCAAGCCAATCAAGTTCCTGGGGATGGGTGAAAAGCTGGATGCGCTTGAGCCATTCCATCCGGAACGTGTGGCACAGCGTATTCTTGGCATGGGTGACGTGCTTTCTCTGGTCGAAGAAGTTGAACGCAAAATCGACAAAGAAAAAGCCGAGAAAATGGCGAAAAAACTGCAAAAAGGCGGCAGCTTCAATTTTGAAGATATGCTGATGCAGTTTGAGCAAATGAACAAGATGGGTGGCATGATGGGCTTTCTGGATAAACTTCCAGGAATGAGCAGTGCTGGCCTTCAGGATGCAATTGCTCAAGCCAACCCTGAAAAACAAATCAAGAAAATGGAAGCGATCATCCAGTCTATGACTGTTAAAGAGCGTCGTAACCCTGACTTGATGAACCCAAGCCGTAAGAAGCGTATTGCAGCAGGCTGTGGTATGGATGTTGCTGAAGTGAATAAACTGATCAAGCAGCATGCCCAGATGGCGAAAATGATGAAAAAATTTGCTAATCCATCAGGTATGGCAAAAATGATGAAGTCACTCGGCGGCTTGCAGAAACAGTTTGGCGGCGGTGGTGGCATGGGCCCACTGTTCGGCGGCAACGACAAAAAATAAGTTCTTTGTTTAAAAAAGGCGCTTCACGCGCCTTTTTGCTTTTTAAGATATTCAATTTAATCAAAGCATACATTTACTTACCCAATCCTGTCGTTAGCTGAGGCAGACTCTTTAAAAAACGCAAACACAGGAGTAATAAAATGACGCAAGTGATTGTGGTACACGGCTATACGGCTGGTCCAGATGAAAACTGGTATCCCTGGATTCAGCAGAAAGCCAAGGAAGAACAGGTGAGTCTAAAAGTTTTACGACTTGATCCTTCTACCACACCTCGACTGGAAACCTGGCAAAAGCAGATGCAGGAGCAGATTGAGGGCATTGATGAGAACAGTATCTTTATCGCTCACAGCTTAGGCACTATTGCGGCTTTGCATTATTTATCTCATAAATTAAAACAGCAGAAAATCAAGCAACTCGTACTCATCGCTGGTTTTAATGGTCGACTCGGACGTCTGGAAGAAGTGAATCCATTTATTGATGCTGCCCAAATTGACCTTGATTTATTGAAGCAGCAGATTCAGGAACGAGTGGTCATCTACTCTGAAGGTGATGATCGGGTAGCACCAAAATTTAGTCTGGAGCAGGCAGAAAGTCTGGATGCACAAGTGATTAAGGCGCAGCATTTTGGTCATTTCATTGACTCGCAAGGCTGCACTGAACTGCCTGAAGTCTGGCAAAGTATTGAACCAAATCTTATACGCCAATAAGCGTTTCGAGGCTGAAAGATTAAAGTTTACAAAATGGGTGCCAGTGGTCTGGAAATTTGCTTGAAAGCTTTGTAAAACATGGTAAAACAATGAGCCAGTAGCATCATTATTTTAACAATTAGTATAAGTATACAGCGATGACAAATAAATCAGGGAACGTTTACATTATTCATGACTACCAGTCGACCTCTAATGACCATTGGTATCCGTGGTTAAGTCGACAGGTCAAGAAACTTGGTATTGATGCCAAGCGCATCATGTTAGCCAATCCATTAGAACCGAAAATGCAGGATTGGCAACAAAGTCTGGCGGTACAGATTCCGCAAATGGATGCCGACACCATTCTGGTAGCACACGGGTTGAGCTGCCTGAGTGTGCTGAAATTCGTAGAACAGCACTATCTGACTCACCGTAAAGCTATTCGGGGAGTAGTGATGGTGGCGGGTTTTGATCAGCCGCTGGTGATGTGGTCAGAACTGAATGATCTGGTACGCAGCGTAAAACTGGATTTCAAAACACTTTCCAAAAGTTATAAATACGGGGTTATGTACATTTCTAACAATGATCCACATGTACCCACTGTCATGTCTTTAAGTCTGGCCCATCGACTTCTCAATACCCAGATTTTTGAAGTCTTGCAGGCAGGACATTTTGAAAAAACTGATGGCTATGCAGATTTCCCACAGCTACTGGAAGTCATCCAGCGGCTGTATGGTCTAAATGAGCTGCAAAATGCTGCAGGCCTTTAAGTAACAGGTCGGGTTCAATCACGGGCTGGAAGGATTGTAAATGCTGTGCAAACAGCGGCGCATCTCCACCCGTGAGAATCAGCTGGGCAGGAAAGTCACTCAACACCTTTTCAATGGTGCTGAGTAGCCCGAGCAGAATACCGTGATGTACGGCATCAATGGTATTGCGTCCCGGGCTCAGCTCTTTAAACGCAGCATCTGGAATTTTAATGCCTTTGGTATTCTGAATCAGGGCATCCCGCTGTAGATGTAAGTTTGGCAGGATAAAACCCCCTAGATGTTTTTGCCCTTGAGCCAAGTCAATAGTGAGAGCGGTGCCACAGCTAATGACGCAATAATTTTGTGTATTCGATGTTGCAACTGCCAACACCTGTAACCAACGGTCAATTCCGAGTTGAGCCGGATCATCATAGCCAGAGATCAGGCCTGCATATTCAGCATGAACTTTGGCAAAGATTACTGGAATATTCAGGCGTTTTAGAATTTTCAGGATACGGTCATTATTTTGCTTATCTAGTACAGAAGAGATTCCCACCTGATGCAAGCCTGATCCCATAAAATGCTGAATCAGACCGAGCAGTAAATCCGCCGGAGACTGTAGATGCATTTCAGCCGCATGTTCAATGATACGGTCTTGTTCCGTGATCCAGTATTTAAGACGTGTATTGCCAATATCCAGCCATAATTTTTTCATTGATCTTGCCTTAGCTACCAGTCTTTAAACGTAATTGCCCTTGATAAAAGGTCTGAATACCAGATTCAGTCTCAATCTGCACCGCGCCATCTTCCTGAATACCGGCAAAGATACCGGCATATTGTCCTTGTAGGTCAGTAAATTCCACCTGTTGCTGAATAAAAGCGGCATAATGATTAAAGCGGGCCGCCAGATTGTGGCTGCCATGATTAAACCATTGACCCGCCTGTTGAATGGCCTGATAGAGTTCAGCAATCAGCTGGTTGCGTATCACTGTAGCCAGGCCCAGTTCAGAAAGGGAAGTGATCGGCTGATCCAATTGTTCTGCTTCAATCGGGGCCAGGTTAATTCCCACACCGACCACTGCCTGATGGGTAGAGATCGGCTCTACCAGAATGCCGCCCCATTTGGCATTCTGACTATATAAATCATTTGGCCATTTCACTTGCAGATCAAGCTTTTGCAAGCCAGGCATTTGCAGAATATTGAGTGCAACTTCAAGCGCGAGACGACCATCAATCGGTATCTCTGTATTCAGCAATGTGCTTAAATAGATATTGCCTTCCGGAGAAATCCATTGGCGTTGACGCTGGCCCCGGCCCTGAGTTTGGGCACGACTGCTGACCAATACCTGTCGAATGCCTTTTTGAGCGAGATCCCGGACATCATCATTGGTCGAAGTGGTGACGGGTTTCAGCAACAGGACTTCAGGCAGTTGTCCTGCATCTTTAAGCAGTTGCTGCAGTTCGCGAGTTTCTACATCCATCTGAATTTAAACGTGGTAAATGTCGTTATGGAGTTAATCATATATTTGTTGATTGGTGCAATTGCTGGTTTCACCGCAGGCCTTTTTGGAGTCGGTGGTGGCCTGATTATTGTGCCAATTCTGTACATTGTATTTACCCAGCTCCAGTACGATCCAAGTGTCATCATGCACATGGCAGTGGGAACCTCTTTGGCGACGATTATTGTAACCTCAATCAGTTCGGTCATGGCGCATCACCTCAAAGGTGCAGTACTTTGGCCTGTTTTCCGCAATCTGGCACCTGGTTTGGTCATTGGATCGTTTCTCGGTGCAGGCATTGCAGACTATTTACCGGGTCAAGGCCTGCAGCTTCTGATCGGTTTCTTTGCAGTATGGGTAGCTTTGCGAATGTTTAGCCGTGCCAATATCAAGATTGATCCAGCAAGCACACTACCTTCTACGCCAAAACAAATGGCGACTGGGGCTGGAATTGGTATTGCCTCTGCAATCTTTGGAATTGGCGGCGGCAGTCTGACAGTGCCATTTTTAAACCGTTGTGGCGTAGTGATGCAAAAAGCCGTAGCGACTTCAGCTGCATGTGGACTACCCATTGCGATTGCTGGCGCACTCGGATTTATGTGGTTTGGTAAGCAGTCGGATGTTACGGTACCGAATACCATTGGCTATATTCATATTTATGCATTTATCGGTATCAGTATCATGAGTTTCTTTACTGCCAAAGTGGGGGCAAAAGTGGCACATCTATTGTCACCGGTCATGTTGAAGAAATGTTTTGCGACCTTATTAAGCGTTGTCGGTAGCTATTTTATTTATCAGGGTGTCAGAGCCTTTCTGTAAGGTAATTTATTTAATACAGATTGCAGAAAAGAGAGTTTAAGTACTCTCTTTTTTTATTTGATAAATATATTTACGCTGATAAAGAGAATAAAAAACAGCATAAACAACCGCTAAGCTGGTTTATATAGAGGCTGGTTGGCTGCGTAGACAGAATATTGTCTGACAATGTCAAAGCATTCCTTCAATAAAATAGGTTAA
>NZ_DEZM01000096.1:0-3877 GCF_002364825.1 Acinetobacter sp. UBA3132
ATATAAAAAAGCCCCCAGTAAGGAGGCATTTTTCTTAATTAGCTATTTTTTAGATGCCGCTTTTCCAGAAATTTTCCGGCCATTAAACCTAGCTCAAACAGCAGCCACATGGGTATAGCCAGCATGATCATGGACAGGGCATCAGGGGGCGTTACAAACATGGCCACAAAAAAACACCCCACTACAATAAAGCGTCTTTTTTCTACCAAGGTCTGTGTGCTTACCACACCGATCAGAATCAATAACAGGGTAATAATCGGAATTTCAAAGGTAAATCCAAACACCAGAAAAAGTTTTAAACAGAAGGCCAGATAACTATTAATGTCAGTCATGGGCGCGACGGTTTCAGGCGATACACTGATAAAAAAATGCAGGATAGACGGTAAAGCCACCAGATAGGAAAAAGCGATACCCGCATAAAACAGGACAATGCTGCCAATCAGGAGCGGCAAAGCCAGACTTTTTTCTTTTTCATATAGTGCCGGCTTAACGAAGGCCCAAAGTTGATACAAGATAAAAGGCATGGCGATCAGCAGGGCAACAAAAAAGTTCAACTTAAACGGCGCCATAAATGTCGCAGTTACATCGGTGGCAATCATGGTAGAACTTGCCGGTAACTGGGCACGTAAGGGCTCGGATAAAAGCTGATAGGTATGCGTGGCAAATGGTAGCAGACAGAAAAACAGCCCGATCAATATTCCTACAATCTTGAAAAGATGCTTGCGCAGAATCACTAAGTGCCGGGTAATCGGCATTTCTTCTAGATGAACTTTCTGGGGATCGCTGCTGGCTTGAGTCGACGGTAAAATATTCATACGGCCACCTTCATGTCAGGATATTTTTTTTCTTGCTTGGCGACCTGCCTAGCCGGAGTTAAATGAACCGGGGAAAGCGGTTGATTGACCAGTTCATAACTTGACTGAGTTTTCAGTACCGGCTGTTCTGAAATTTTTGTGACCGGCTCAATTGGTGCATTGAGATCAGCCATTTGTGCTTGCATTTTGGCTTCCAGTTCCTGAATACGTTTCAGCTCGGTTTGCATTTGCTCACGTAGCTCAGACAGACGCAATTCACGGTCAAGATCATTTTGTATATTGCTGACGGTTCTTTTTATCTTGGTAGACCATTTACCTATAAAACGAACTGCCTCAGGTAGCTTATCTGGTCCGAGCACTAGAAGTGCAATTACCCCAAAGGCTAGCAGCTCAGTCATTCCAATATTGAGCATGACGATACCTTAACTTTTGATTGAACTCTCACTGACTTTAACTTCAGCATCAATAGTGCGGGGCTGTTGAATTTTTGCTGCTTCAGCCTCTTCTTCACGCACAGATTTTTTAAAGTCCTTGATTGCACCGCCAACATCTTTGCCCAGATTTTTGAGTTTAGACGTGCCAAAAAGTAAAATTACGACGATTGCAAAAATAAGTACGTGCCAAATCGATAATCCTGCCATATTGTCCTCATTACATCTTTTTTAAATTTATGGGCTTATCTCAACATGAATAAATGACAAAGCTATGACATTTTGATGGCAATTTAGAGACGGGAAGCAAGAGGGAAGTTCGCAATGAGGTGTTCTATTTATTTTTTAAATTTTTCTGATTTATAAACTTAGTAAAGTTAATATTTTAAGAAATGAAAAAAGTAAAAATCGCCAGACCTCTATCATGTCAAAGTAGAGGTCCGGGAAAAATTAATAGTGAATCCCTAATTTTTTCAATTTTGAAATTAAGGTCGTCGGATTAATTCCAAGCAATTTGGCTGCACCATCTTCACCAAAAATTTTTCCTTTACAATGCTGGACAGCCCGTTTCAGGTTTTTAATTTCCAATTGTTTAAGCTCTTCAATACTAAGAATATCTGAATTACCATTCTCCACGATTACATTGCTTTCCTTTGTTTGAGAAACAGGCTGACCATCCTGTTCCAGTAAATACTGGAATGAAACAGCACCATGGCGAGCAGTAATCATGGCACGTTCCAATACATTCTGTAATTCACGGATATTACCTGGCCAATTATAGCGCTGCAGTTCCTGAATATGTTTCTGGCTAAAAGAGAGATAAGGTACTTTACGCTGCTCACAGATCAGCTTAGTAAAATGACTAACCAGAAGTGGAATGTCTTCTTTACGTTCACGTAGAGCAGGCGAGAAGATTGGAAATACATTCAGACGGAAATAGAGATCTTCACGGAAACGCTTCTGTCGGACTTCTACCTTGAGATCACGGTTAGTTGCCGCAATAATCCGCACATTTACTTTGCGCGTCCGTTCCTCACCAACCCGTTCAAAAGTGCCTTCCTGTAATACACGAAGTAACTTGCTTTGTAGCTCTAATGGAAGTTCACCAATTTCATCTAAAAACAATGTGCCTTGATCTGCCAGTTCAAAACGTCCGGCACGATCACGTATGGCACCGGTAAAGGCACCTTTGACATGACCAAAAAATTCACTTTCAAATAACTCGGGCGGAATGGCAGCACAATTGACCCGGATTAATGGCTGTTGGCTACGATGACTGGATTGATGGATAGCACGGGCGATCAATTCCTTACCTGTACCGGACTCTCCATAAATCATCACGTTCGCATCTGTTTGAGCAACGACTTTGATTTTTTCAATAATTTCCCGGATTGAACTGCTATTTCCGACAATTTCGTGATACTGGTTTTCTTGCAGGATTTCTTCCTGCAAATATTCATTTTGCTGCTCTAAACGACTTTTCAGGCTTTGTAACTCACTTAATGCTTGAGTCAATTTAGCCTCAGTATTCAGTCTCTCGGAAATATCACGGAATACCACGACTGCACCAATAATCTCACTATCACGGATAACAGGTGTACTGGTGAATTCAACCGGGAAATAACTACCATCTACCCTCCAAAAAATTTCCTGAATACCTTCGTGTACAACACCATCATGTACCGCAGCATAAATTGGGCATTGTTCTACTGGATAATGACGGCCATCTTCATGAGTATGGTGGTGAATCTGATGGATATTCTTGCCGATAACATCTTCGGGCTTCAGTCCCAGCATCTTGGCACCGACCGGATTGATAAAAGTACATAGTCCTTGCTGGTTAATACTATAAATTCCGTCACCCACAGAGCTGAGCAGTAAATGTTTGCCGCTATCTGAATCAATAAACAGTTCTTGTAAAGCTTGCCATTCTAATAGTCCGGCACGAATGGTTTTGTCCGCATTTTTATTAAATTGGCGTAGTTCCAAGTCTTTGACATCAACTAGGGACCAGATCAAGTAATCGTGTTGCTGGTAAGGCAAGTGGATTGCATGTACATCTAGCTGGATTTTCTCGCCATGATGGTCGAAAGCATAAATCTCATTATTCCATGCTTGACCTTTATTAAGAATTTCCTCGGTAAAAGCGATGAGATGCGGTAGTTGGGTAAAGTGCCCAAAAATTGAAGTCACAGATTTGTTCAGCAAGTCATGGCGTTCATAACGCAGTAAACGGGCAGCAGCAATATTGAAATCAATAAAGCGGTTTTCTCTTGGGTCAATGACAATAAGGGCTTGAGCTGTATGCTCAAAGGCTAAAGGACGTAAAGACTCTTCAGAATTTCCCCAACCCGAAATAAAGTCTGCTGCCATAATATGAAAATTCGTAGTTATAGATATGAAATTTCATAGTAATACGATTTTTCATAATTGGAAAGAAAAATTCGATTTAAATTTCAGTGTTTAAAATAAAAATAATTAAATAAAAACAGCTATTTAATATCTATATTTTATTCAATCTCCAGTATTGGCATGACTTTCGCAATATCTAGGATAACCAATTCGGTTCATTTAATTCATCTGAAAACGGAGTGCATTATGCCTAAGGTAGATATCGAACAAGATCGGAAG
>NZ_DEZM01000159.1:0-925 GCF_002364825.1 Acinetobacter sp. UBA3132
TGATTGACCGTATCTATCATATTGACCGCGGTTATGAAGATGTCGAAGCGAAGTTACAAGGTTTAGGCGCCCAAATTAAGCGAGTAAGTTAATGAGCGATATGAGAAACGATGATCCAAACTTTGACGTAATGGGCAATTTTGATCATGGTTTAACTTTAGCATTAAGTAAGGGCCGTATTTTAAAAGAAACTCTACCGTTACTTGAAACGGCAGGTATTAACCTGCTGGAAGACCCGGATAAGTCTCGGAAGCTGATTTTCCCGACGACCCATAAACAAGTTCGTATTCTGATTTTACGTGCTTCTGATGTGCCAACCTATGTTGAAAATGGCGCAGCAGACATCGGTGTGGCAGGTAAAGATGTGTTGATGGAGCATGGCGCGCAAAATGTCTATGAGCCATTAGATCTAAAAATTGCCAACTGTAAACTGATGACAGCAGGCAAGGTTGGTATGGAACGTCCGAAAGGCCGTCTTAAAATTGCGACTAAGTATGTGAATTTAACCCGTCAATATTATGCAAGCCTAGGTGAGCAGGTTGATGTGATCAAGCTTTATGGTTCTATGGAACTTGCACCACTTGTAGGTCTAGGCGATTATATTGTTGATGTGGTCGATACAGGCAATACACTTCGTGCCAATGGTCTTGAGCCACTGGAAGAAATTTGTAAAGTATCTTCACGTTTGATTGTCAATAAAGCCAGCTTTAAGCGTAAACAAGCATTATTGAATCCAATTTTGGCACAGCTTGAACAAGCTGTTGAAGCACGTGAACAATCGAAAAAAGCTTAATTTTTATCGTTCTAAAATACCGTCTGCAAGGACGGTTTTTTTATATCTAGGGTTTGATAGAGAATTTAGAGAAATCATCAATTTTACCGAATGCTATTTCCAATAAAACTCATGCTCAAGAAAGTAGATAGA
>NZ_DEZM01000159.1:984-1744 GCF_002364825.1 Acinetobacter sp. UBA3132
AAGAAAGTAGATAGATAACCACAAAGCCTGTTAAAACAGGTAAACTAATCTTTTCCATATCAACCTTGTGGGTAAATTGATGCGACGTTTATCGACTCAAGATCAAAACTTCAAGCAGGTATTTGCTGACTTGTTAGCTTTTGAAACAGTGAGTGATCCTGAACTTTTAAAAACCGTAGATCAAATCATTGCTGATGTGCGTCAGCATGGTGATGCTCATGTTCTTAAACTTACTCAGCAGTTCGATCGACATCCAGCGCATCAATTTTCAGATCTGGAACTGACTCAAGAACAATTGAAAGCTGCCTTTGATGGTTTAACAGTTGAAGTGCGTGAAGCTTTAGAACTCGCTGCCAACCGTGTACGTGAATTCCACCAAGCACAAAAGCAAGATGGCTGGACCTATGTCGATGCTTTAGGTAATACCTTAGGTCAAAAAGTCACATCACTTGATCGTGTGGGTATTTATGTACCGGGCGGTTTGGCATCGTATCCATCTTCAGTATTGATGAATGCAGTACCTGCCCATGTTGCAGGTGTACCTGAAATTATTATGGTGGTACCTGCGCCAAATGGTGACTTAAATCCATTGGTACTTGCAGCAGCATATTTGGCAGGCGTGACCCGTGTATTTACCATTGGTGGTGCGCAAGCGGTTGCAGCATTAGCCTATGGTACAGAAAGCATTCCATCTGTAGATAAAATCACAGGCCCGGGTAACCGTTTCGTTGCTGCGGCAAAACGTGCGGTATTTGGTCAA
>NZ_DEZM01000159.1:1883-2547 GCF_002364825.1 Acinetobacter sp. UBA3132
AAACGTGCGGTATTTGGTCAAGTCGGTATCGATATGATTGCCGGACCTTCTGAAATTCTAGTGTATGCGGAAGGTGAAAATAATGCTGAGTGGCTGGCAATGGATTTATTGTCACAAGCTGAGCATGACACGGTTGCGCAAGCAGTATTCATTACACCTGATGAAGCGTTGTTGAATGCAGTTGGTGAATGGATTGAAAAACACTTAGAAGCTTTACCAAAAGCTGAGATCGCACGTACGTCTATCGAGAACCGTGGTGCACTGGTATTAGTGAAAGATCGTGCTGAAGGTGCTGAACTGATTAACCAAGTCGCGCCTGAACACTTAATGCTTTGTTTAGATGAAGCAGAAAAAATGGCTGAAGATATTCGTCATGCTGGTGCGATCTTCATGGGTCGTTACACCCCTGAAGCGATTGGTGACTACTGTGCAGGGCCAAATCATGTCTTACCAACTTCGGGTACAGCACGTTTTTCATCCCCACTTGGTGTATATGATTTCCAAAAGCGTTCAAGCTTGATTATGTGCTCTGAACAAGGCGTGAAAACTTTAGCGAAAACTGCAGACATTTTGGCGCAAGAAGAAAATCTTGATGCACATGCACGTTCTGCACGTTATCGTTATCAGTAATTAAAAATATAAAACCTCTCCCTAACCCTCTCCT
>NZ_DEZM01000051.1:0-5079 GCF_002364825.1 Acinetobacter sp. UBA3132
TAGAAAGAAAAATAGGTGTTCATCTTTATACCGGGCAATTTTCCTAGGTATCACTCACTTTAACGCAAGAAGATACGATAAATCAGTTTCAAAATCGAACTGCCATACGGTGGATAAATCAGCTTCATCAAACTGAATTTTGGACGGCTAAATACCGACTTGGCATGACTAAAGGTCTTGAAGCCTTCATGTCCATGATAATGTCCCATTCCAGATGGGCCAATCCCACCAAAGGGCATATCCTCCATACCAGCCGTCATTAAAGTTTCATTAAGACAGACCCCGCCACTGTGTGTCGTATGCAGGACTTTTTGTTGCTCAGCTTTGTTATAACCAAAGTAATACAGTGCCAATGGCCGGTCATGCTGGTTGATGTAGTTAATTACTTCATCCATCTGCTCATAGCCAATGACGGGCAGAAGTGGACCAAAGATTTCATTCTGCATAATCAGCATATTGTCATGGACATTGGTCAAGACCAGGTGCGGCAAACGGCGCCCATCTACCCCCTGTTCAATCTGATGCAACTGTGCACCTTTGGCCTGAGCATCCTCAATATATCGCTGTAATCGAGCAAGCTGCCGGTCATTAATGATGGTTGTATAATCCGGATTGCTTAAAATACTATTTGGATAGAACTGTCGAATAGCATTGAAATAAGCTCCAATAAAAGCTTGGATTTGTGACTGATGCACAAATGCATAATCTGGTGCTACACAGGTCTGCCCGGCATTCATGGTTTTGCCAAAAGCCAGACGGCGTGCGCTTTCCTGTAAATCTGCATCCTTCGCAACGATAACAGGTGACTTACCACCGAGCTCCAGTGTGACTGGGGTCAGATTCTCCGCCGCCGCATGCATCACATGACGTGCAATTGAAGTCGCGCCAGTAAAGAGCAAATGATCAAATGGCAAAGTAGTAAATTGTTGCGCGACTTGTGCATTCCCCGTAACTACAGCAATCTGGTCAGCTGGGAAATAACGGGCAATCAGCTGTTGAAACAGACTAGAAAATTCCGGGGTATATTCACTCATTTTTAGCATGACCCGGTTACCCGCAGCCAAGGCCTGACCCAAAGGACCAATGGCGAGGAAAAGCGGATAATTCCACGGCACCACAATACCAACCACGCCTACCGGCTGATACATCACATAACCCGTGGCTGGCTGAAACAGAATACCAACCTGACGTTTACTCGGCTTCATCCATTTTTTCAGATGTTTCAAGCTGTGTTTCAGTCCATTCAAACTGGTCAGCACTTCAAACAGCTTGGTTTCGTCAAGACTCCGGTTCGAGAAATCCCGACTAATAGCAGCTGCCATCTCATGCTGATGCTCCACCACCATTTGGTATAGTGTTTTAAGTTGCTGTTGACGCTGCTCATAATCTGGATATGCTGCTTGCAAACATGCCTGACGCTGTTGCTGGAAAATATCCTGCATGTATTTGGCACTATCCAGATTTGCACCTTGTTCCCATGACGTCATATACGGTCCCTATTTATTCTGTAAAAAGAAATTCTCATATTTTTAAGCAACTTTCGATGTTTGCTGTCTTGCCCGGATCAGATCCACAGCTTTTTCTGCAATCATAATTGTTGGTGCATTAGTATTGCCATTCACGACCGATGGCATGACTGAAGCATCAATCACCCGCAGATTTTGAATGCCATAGACACATAATTCAGGATCAACTACAGACATATCATCAACGCCCATCTTGCAACTACCAACTGGGTGATACACCGTATCTACCCGATTGCGCAGAATTTCCCGAATATCCTCATCATTTTTTACATGCGCAGTAAATAAATCCTGTTTATACAGACTGGAAAGCGATGGTGACTGCATCAATTTTTGCGTCAGTTTAAAACCTTGGACCAGATCATCCAAATCGCGTTCATCGTTCAAGAAATTTGGATCAATCAATAGCAGATCATGAATGTTTGGCCCGCTCAGTTTAATTGAACCACGGCTGCGTGGATTTAATAAACAGACATGACAGGAAATGCCGTGGCTTCTACGGAATTTACGTGCATGATCATCCACTAATGCCACCACGAAATGCAGTTGCAGATTGGGAATTTTCAGTGCTGGCGAGCTTTTAATGAATCCTCCACATTCAGCAAAATTAGACGCAATCATGCCGCGGCGTTCACTGCGATATCGCCCAATCTGCTTAAACATATCCAGTGAACCTGACATGGATATCCCGAAGGTTCCGGCAAATTCCTTGACGCTATAGCCGAAAATAAAATCGGGGTGATCATGAAAATTCTTTCCAACCCCTGGCAAGTGGTGCTTGAGCTCGATACCGTGTTGTTTCAGTTCTTCAGCATCACCAATTCCGGATAGCATCAATAGGTGTGGAGATTGCATGGCACCTGCCGAGAGCAAGACTTCCTGTCGCGCTCGTAACGTTTTTAATTGACCCGCATGTTGCACCTGCACCCCAACTGCCGCTTTTTGTTCGATTATAATTTTATGCGTGGTGGCTTTAGTCCATATGGTCAAATTCGGACGATTCAAATGTGGAAACAGATAAGCTCGAGCTGCGCTACAGCGCTCACCATTATCATGAGTCACCTGATAAATCCCTAAGCCTTCCTGCTCTGCACCATTAAAATCATCCAGCACTGGATAGCCCTGCTCACGTGCTGCCTGTAAATATCGTTCATGGAAAATACTGTCTGTTTGCACATCAGATACATGCAAAGGGCCTGCATTACCATGATATTCATTCTGAATGCGATGGTTATTCTCAGATCGGATAAAATATGGCAGTACTTCATCATAAGATCAGCCAGTACAGCCTTGTGCTGCCCAATCATCATAATCGGCACGATTGCCACGGATATAAATCATGGCATTAATTGCTAAGGAACCCCCCAGACATTTACCACGTGGCTGATAACCTTTACGTCCATTCAATCCTTTTTGTGGAACGGTTTCAAAAGCCCAGTTGTTAATTTTGGTTGGTAAACTCATGACACAGGCTGCCGGAATATTTACTGTCCAGGCATTGCCATGCCCACCTGCTTCCAAAAGACAGACAGAAATATTGGGATCTTCACTGAGACGGCTGGCCAGTACGCATCCTGCGCTTCCTCCACCAATAATGATGTAGTCAAATTCCTGTTGCATTGTTATTATTCCATTTTCATTATTATCTTCTCAACTTAAGATATTTTCTGAAAATAGAACAATCGATATTCAGAATTAAACTCGATGCTTGATCGAGATATCTGCATGCAATTCAGATACCTATATATTTTCCAGGTTTAGGAGATTTGATGGCATTGCAGGATTTGCTGACTCATCAAGGCATATACTTCTGCCAAATCACTACGTTGTGACTGTTCCAGCATGGATTGATGCATATTCAGAATATTCTCATCTCCTCGCATGGCGGGACCTGTCTGCATCTGGCGTGGATCATTCTGTGTCGCTTTATTTGCTGTTTCCAGAATTAATGGATAAAGCAGACTAAAATCCACTTGCTGTGCATCGACTACCTGTTTGGCCATGTCATAACAGTAGTTACTAAAATTACATGCAAAGACTGCAGCTAAATGCAGACTTAGGCGTTGCTCTGAACTATACGAATAGACTCTACCGCTTAGGCTATTTGCTAAATTTTGAAGGATATTTTGGTCTTCTTGATCATGTGCTTCGATAAATAAAGGTGTATTTTCCCAGTTAATCTCACGTTCCAGACTAAAGGTTTGTAATGGATAGAACACACCAGCACGTACATGGATTTGTTTCAGCACATCTAAATGAGTACTGCCGGAAGTATGTAAGATCAGGTTATTCGGTAAATATGGATGAATCTGTTCAATAACCATGGCAATTGACTGGTCACTAACCGCAATAATGACCAGATCCACATAATTATCCAGCTGCTCAGGCCTTTCAATTGCCTGCGCTTGGAATTGATCTGCCAGTTGCTGTGCCTTTTCCAAGGTCCGGCTATAAATCTGCACAATCTCATGCTGTACTGACAATACACGGGCAAGATGATAAGCCACTCGCCCTGCCCCGATGATAGTAATCCGCATTTAATCATATTCCTGAACAATTGCGCACAGCATGCCAATAAAAAAAGGACGAAGCAATTCGTCCTTTTCATTTTGATCAAGCTAGTTAAATAGGTTGTTTAAATAAACCGTTCTTTAGTCTTGAATTTACACCTTCTGTTTTACACCTTGGTCATCGACCGCACGTACAGTCCCAGTGTTGGTATTCATGACTTCAAAGGCAATACGACGGTTTTTATAACGGTCTACATCTTTAGCATTTGATGCATTGGGTTGAGCTGGCCCCATGCCTATCGCATTCAACTGGGCAGGATCGACCCCCTGTTTCACCAGATAGTTAACAATCGCCTGAGCACGCTGTAAGGACAGTTGTTTATTTAGTTCTTCATCGCCTTGAGCATCTGTGTGACCAATCACTCGTAAATGAACTTGAGGTGCACGTTTCATTAAAGCTGCTGTCTGATCCAGAATCGACTGATTGATGGTCGGGATTTCAGTTGAACCTGGAGCAAAGTTAATTGCTTGCAGATTTAAAGCTGTCGCAACATCTAAGGCTTGGATTTGTTCTATAGGCATACTTGCCAAGACTTTTTCAGCTTCATTGCTCGGCGTATTAATCGCCTTTGCAGTACTAATAGGTTTTTGGGTAATGACCGTCATATTTTTTGCCAGCTGGCGAATTTCACCTGCAATACGTTCAGCATCGGCTGAATTGCCGGCTTGTACAGAAACCTGTTTTCCTTCCCAATGCAAGCTGACATTTGGCACACCCTGCATTGCTTTTAATACAGATGGAATCGTATCCTGATCGGTGAATTCAGAATGGTAATTATCATTATTTTCTGAACCGCAACCGATATTATAATTAAAAATCTGTTTGATCTCGTTTTGTAGAATTTCCATATACTGAGGATCATTAATCTGTACCTGACAGCTAGTAATCTGCCCCTCACTTCCAGTACTTAATTTTAGAAATGCAGTTTCAGTTGCGACTGCTTTAGATGCATTTTGCATATCCCGGATATCATCCGGATCATCAT
>NZ_DEZM01000011.1:0-380 GCF_002364825.1 Acinetobacter sp. UBA3132
GTTTTTGCTCATTTCAAAGAAATCAGCAGTTCTGGTTTCAAAACTTTGTTTGAAGGTCAACGCGTTTCTTTTAGCGTGGTTGATGGTCAAAAAGGTCCAAACGCGATCAATATCGTTGCGCTATAATTTAGCCCAGCAATAAGAAAAAGCACCTTCAGGTGCTTTTTTTAGCTCTGAAGATTCATAATTTTGATGAAAGGTTTTCTGCTCCTCTATTTAGCTCATTAACAATGAATTTTTAAGAATCATGTTTCTGAATCACTGCTGCTCAGTGGGACTTTATAAAAGATAAAAATGAAAAACCCCTAGCATCCTGCCAGGGGCTTTCCGTATGGGTTCGTTTGGTATAACTCCTGTCATACCTTACTTTCCTTGTATTT
>NZ_DEZM01000011.1:571-2337 GCF_002364825.1 Acinetobacter sp. UBA3132
CTTTCCTTGTATTTATCTATTGTTATTCTTGTGTGGAACCTCCTGTTCCTGTTAAAGCTATCATAGGAAATTTCCACTATTCAAAACAGCCGCAAAGTGCTGGAATTGATGTAAGCCAATGCTTACAAGAATAGACAGAGATAATAAATTTCAAATGTTTAGCAAATTGAACATCTACAAAAAAAGGAAGCTCAAGCTTCCTTTTCTATGCCAATCTAGGCTTAGATCCCATATTTAACACGGTAATCTTCCATTTTCGCCAAAGCTGCTAGGTCGCCTTTCGCTTCCAGATAGTCCATTAAATCTTTCATGGTAATTAAGGCATGTACAGGAATCTCAAGCTCTTGCTGCACTTCCTGAATCGCAGACAGTTCGCCCTGACCTTTTTCCTGACGGTCTAATGCGACCAGCACACCCGCGATTTGCGCACCGGCATTTTTCAAGATGGTGACCACTTCACGAATTGCAGTACCTGCTGTAATCACATCATCAATGATCCAGACTTTTTTACCTTCTACAGCAGCACCAACAAGTACACCACCTTCGCCATGATCTTTGGCTTCTTTGCGGTTAAAGCCCCAAGGCACACTCACGCCATGATTTTGCGATAATGCAACTGCGGTTGCCGCCACAAATGGAATACCTTTATATGCAGGACCAAAGATCACTTCAACATTGTCACATTCAGTCAGTTTTGCTGCATAGCCAGATGCCAGGCCAGTCAACGCTTCGCCATCATTCAGCAAACCTGCGTTGAAAAAATAAGGACTCACACGACCTGATTTTAAAGTAAACTCACCAAATTTAAGCACACCGCGTGATAATGCGAGTTCGATAAAAGCTTGCGGGTTAAACTGAGCTGGCGTTGACATGAGGTGCTCCTAAATCCATTAATTAAGGTAAGACTTGCGCATGATACCAAAGAGTAGCTATCCAGGTGATCAAAAAATTCTTCGTGTCGTTTCAATTAATGTCAACGGCTTACGTTCATCCGTGACCAAAGGTCTGCTGGAGTGGATGGAAAAATCTGACGCAGATGTGATTTGTATGCAAGAAAGCCGGATTACCCATGCGCAGTGGACCGATAAATTTAAACCTGAAGGCTGGTATACACACCTGTTCCCGGCTGAACGTCCAGGTTATGCCGGTACCGCCATTTATAGCCGCCTGCCTTTTGTTTCTCTGACCGATGGTCTGGGCTTTGAACTGGCAGATTCTCAAGGCCGCTTTATTGCTGCCGAATTTGACTTAGGTTTAGAGAAAACTGCACATATCTGTTCGCTGTATCTGCCATCCGGTTCATCGGGTGATGAAGCACAGGCGCGTAAAGATCATTTCCTGGATGAATATAAAAAGATCCTGAAACAGTGGCGCGATGAAGATAAATCTATCATTGTATGTGGTGACTACAATATCGTGCATAAACGTATCGACATTAAAAACTGGTCAGGTAACCAGAAAGCCTCTGGTTGCTTGCCACATGAACGCGCCTGGCTGGATCACATCTATGATGAGCTTGGTTATGTCGATACTTTCCGTGAAGTACGCAAAGAAGCTGAGCTATACTCATGGTGGTCGAATCGCGGCCAGGCCCGTGCCAAAAACGTAGGCTGGCGGATTGATTATCAAGCCTGTTCACCCGACTGGAAAGAGCGTACCGTAAATGCCTGGGTGTATAGAGATGAATGGTTTAGTGACCATGCTCCAGTAATTATTGACTACAAACTTTAATTCAACAGATAAACTCAGTGAACAATTGTTCACTG
>NZ_DEZM01000011.1:2476-2962 GCF_002364825.1 Acinetobacter sp. UBA3132
TGAACAATTGTTCACTGAGTTAGTGTTAATCACTTACATAACAAGACGTATTAACAGCTATTTTTAAAGCTAAATACACAGCATTATATTTACACGGCACAAGGACATGTCAGGATGACAGCAAAAGGACAGGAAGCCGTAGGAAGAAATAAAACAGACTACAAGATTTAGCTTGTTTTGCATGGATGTGACATCGGACGTTGAGATGAGACCCGCATAATCAGGATGATTAGATGCGGGTTTTCTCATTTTAGCGCCTCTATTAGCCGCTTCTCATTTCTTTTTATTTCGCGCCTTTATCTTGATTACTATTTTGCACAAATCAGATGTCAATTTCATGACATTCCTGTATCTGCTATGTATCTATTTTTATCTCATTTTTTACTTTGGGTTTTCTTCATAGTCATGGTTGTAATCATTAAATTTCGCTAAGCTACAGTAAAATTTAGATGGGTGATGATCATGTTGAAGATCTATGGAATTAAA
>NZ_DEZM01000016.1:0-4227 GCF_002364825.1 Acinetobacter sp. UBA3132
TTAAATCGTAGTGTCGCCCGAATTAGCCAGGGTACTGCCAGATAAAGAATCAGCAACCCGACCAGTGTCGCTGTAGTAGACAGGTGTGAAGCAATCGAAATCGCAAAATATAGTCCCAGCGCAATCAGACGCCCCATCAAAATTTTGACTGGTACCCCGGTAAAGTCGAAACGGTGTTGTACAAATTCAGTATTACCATAAAAATAACGCAGACGGCGTACCTTGGCCCAAGGTGAATATAATCCTAAAGTGACGATTGTCAGCAGGATATTCACAATCCAGATACCGAAATATTCACTGGCAGTCCCATGAAAACGAAAATGCTGTAATCCGCCTACCCGTACAGGTCTTACTTCCGGCGTGGCTGGAATATCAGGTGGAAATGGTGGAATAACTGGAGGAATTGTAGATGCGTCTATATCACTGGTATTTTGCATAAACTGCCTTGTTTTTATTATATAAATCTTTGCAAGCATAGCGCATGATCAGACATGGATGCCATGTATATTTGCATTCATGCCATGAGTCATTTGCTTTGGGTTATAGCTAAAAATCAGTTTTCGAGCTGTACCGCATGGAACTGTAGATGGTCATCAACAAAGCTTTGGATAAAGTAATAACCGTGATCATAGCCCTGATGTTCACGCAAGGTGAGCTTTTGTCCCACGGCATCACAAGCTTGCTGGAATAAGGCGGGATTCAGCTGGCTATAGAACTGATCATTAAAGCCTTGGTCAATCAGGATATCCGGATAAAGTGCACCTTTGGCTTTGACCAGTTCAGTCGCATCATGTTTGGCCCATTCTGCACGATCTTCACCTAAATAATTGCTAAAGGCCTTTTCACCCCAAGGGCATTGGCTTGGTGCACAGATCGGAGCAAAGGCAGAAACAGAGACAAATTTTTCTGGATATTTAAATGCCAAGGTTAATGCACCATGCCCCCCCATCGAATGTCCAAAGATACCGATTCTGCCCGACTGGATCTCAAATTCTTCATTCACTAATGGATAAAGCTCATTCATGATGAAGCTTTCCATCTGGAAGTGTTCAGCCCAAGGAGACTGCGTTGTATTGATATAGAAACCGGCACCCTGTCCAATGTCCCAGTTATCCCCTTCAGCTACCCCTTCACCACGTGGCGAGGTATCTGGCGTAACCAGAATCAGGCCCAGCTGTGCTGCCAGACGCTGCGCATGCGCTTTAATCGCAAAGGTTTCTTCAGTACAGGTCAGACCTGCCAAATAGAATAACGCTGGACAGCTTTGTCCTGCCAAGGCTTGCGGCGGCAGAAATATACCAAAGCGCGCTGAATTTTTTAACACTTTAGAATTAAAGCGATAGATTCGCTGTTCACCTTCAAAACTTCTATTATTCTGTAGCAGTTCCATCATGATTCCTTTTCTATTTTCTAAAGTCATTGATCGGTTTAGGGCGCCAAAGCGACTGACTGGGAAGCTGAAGCTGTTGTCGCTGGCGGGAAAAGACGTTGTTCAAGCTGAGGTAACATCAACTCCATATTCTTACCGATGACCCACTGCGGCTCAGAAGGTTCAAAACCTTGTGCACTTTCCCACTTCGCTACAGTCTGGCTGGCTTGTGTAAAAGCTTTCTTTAAGCTGTCCTGCTCACGCATCGCTTCATCAAAGAAGGCGCGGCCAAAGTAGGTATAGTCGGCTTCATTCGAGCAGCCAAAGGACTGGCGATCTGCTGCTGAAGCGGTGATGATCAAGGTATTTTCATTTTGCAGTGCAGAAACAAAACTGCCGGAGTAACAGGCAGAAATCACAATGACTCGCCAGCGGATACCGGATGCATCCAGCGTGTCACGCAGCCACTTTGGATCGACCTGTGCCAGATCTAACGGTGCATTTTCCATTTCAAATACGTTTGGCAAACCATGCGAGGTCATGTACAGGAAGAGCACATCACTTTCACGATTCATCTGCTGGCCAATACGGCGTAAAGCCAGTTCCATACTGGTTTTGGAAGCAATTGGCATCTCGGTACGAGCTGCTGGGTGATTTACCAAGGCAATCGAACGACCAAAGGTTCCAAAGCGGGTATCAAACTGTTCCTTAATCCGTTCGATCTCTGAATAGAATACATCTTGATAGCTGGCACCTGCCACACCCACAAAATACCAGTGTGATTGCGCAAACTCGCCATATTCAATAGAATCCAACGCTTTGTTTAGTAAATTAGGTTGTGCATAGAAGGCATCTTCAGCAAAGCTTGGCGGGACTTCTTCCACTTTCCAGATCGGCTGATCTTTGACAGAAATCTGCCAAACGACCAAGGTAAACAGGGTTGCCAGCATAATCAGTGCCCGTTCCCACCACGGCCATTTCAGCTCACGTGAGAATACCCAGACCACAGCCAGACTTTGCCAGACAAACAGCATCACAAATAAGGTCGGGATATAGTCATACAGGATGTACGGCAGATAGTCGAGATCGCCCAGATACTGAATCAGACACTGGAACAGCATAATGTGCGTATCCAGTACCAGCCAAAGCAGGGCCGGCACCAGCATCAAACGCGGATTATTGATCCGCTGTGACAGAAAAATTCCAACAATCAGGGCAATAAAAGGCCAGAGTGCGTAGCTAACCAGACCTTGGGAGTTAAATTCCCCAATCCGGCCTGAACTGAGCCAACTGAACAGGGTGTTGGCACAACCGCCCAGAATGCCCCAGAACACCAGTTGAAGAATGGAGGGACGTACCATTTGCAGGGAACGCCTCGACCCCAGAAACAACCATATTCCGGCAATTTGATTGCTCTTAAAATCGTGCCAAAAATTAATGGATGGTTTGAAGTCGATCATAGGATTTCGGGGAGATCAAGTGGCTCGCTAATTCGCAGAATAAGTTTATGCTTGATAGGACTTTTATCAATGCTATTTTTAACTATATAACAAATCCTTGGCGAATTTTGAAGCAATTATCTTATTCAGCTACAAGATCATGCTGAAAATACGCATCAAAGCGACAAGCATCCCCTTGCCATTGATGATCGGGTGCTTTATCAGCCAGAAAAACGGCAAGACGCGGACGCTTCACCACCACCCGTTTAGCAATTTTCTGTGCCAGTTCCAGCAGGTTATCGCCAAGGTCCATTTCACCATCTTCAGGCAAAAGCATATGCAATAGCTGCATCTGTTTTTTCACCTGTGCCTGTTTCTTGGGTGCCTGCTGATTCTGGTCACGCTGCGGGAACATCGGATCCAGATAAACGACATCCACCATGGCGCTTTCTGCTGCCTGCTGGATTAAATAGTCAGCAGAATCAGAGAAGACCAGATGAATACGCGATACAACCGGATTCAGGAAAGCATCATTCTGCGCACGCGTATGGGTATCTTCCAGCAAGGTAAACAGAATCGGATGACGTTCGACCAGAGTGACATGCGCACCAAGATGTGCCATCAACAGGCTGTCATGACCAAGACCGGCAGTCGCATCAATTAGGGTCGGCTTTTCACCCAGGTTGCAAGCACGTGCAATCATTTCCGACTTCAGTGAAGCACGTTTTAAACGCCCCACTTCCGCTTTCCAGTCCGGTTGCATTTTCATGCCATTGGCACATAGCCATAAACCGTCCGCATCAACACACAGTGCCAGTTCGGGATTCAGGCGAAAGAAACGCGCATTGAGTTTTTCTACGGTCTCAATCTGAACCTGTACACCACGAGAAGAAAGCACAGCCTCAAAGTGCTGTGCTTTCTCGATATATGCAGTTTCAGTGTATAAGCGAATCTCGCTTACCATAATGTCCAGCCTGTGTATGCAAACAATAAAATGAGCAGTCCCGATACAATACGGTACCAGGCAAAAATCATGAAATCACGCTTCGCGACATAAGCGACTAACGCACGGATCAATAACAATGCTGAAATAAAGGAGACTAAAAGACCAACAGTAAGTACCACCCAGTCCTGAGTCCCACTAAACACGTCATAGCTCTGGTATAAGTCTAACAGGCCTGCACCGACAATTACCGGGATACCCAGAAAGAAGGAAAACTCAGTCGCTGCCTTACGTGATACACCGAGGAACATCGCACCGATAATGGTGGCACCAGAACGTGAAGTACCTGGAATCAGCGATAAGACCTGAATCAGACCAATCCAGATAGCATCTTTAATGGTCAGGTCTTCAACTTCTTGGGCACGGACTTGAGGTGGATTTTTTTCGATCCAGATAATGATCAGACCACCCACAAT
>NZ_DEZM01000154.1:0-3891 GCF_002364825.1 Acinetobacter sp. UBA3132
GATCATAATAAGAATGAGCGCGATTGAAGAATTATTACCTTATTACGAAAAACAGCTGCAGGAATTTAGCCAGCATTCCCGTGAATTTGCCAATAAATATCCAAAAATTGCCCAACGTCTGTCTTTAAATCAGGAACAGATTGACGATCCGCATATTGAGCGCCTGATTCAGGCATTTTCATTGATCTCTGCACGGATTGATAAAAAGCTATATGACAGCTATGAAATATTTACCCGTTCGATTTTTGCGGTGATGTTTCCCCAGTATGTAAAGCCGTTTCCAGCCTGTTCAATGGTCAGTTTTGAAGATGTGAATAAAATCAAACAGCTGAATGATGTACGTTTGATCCCGAAACATACTTCACTTAAATCCAAAAGTGTGCGTGGTGTGCAGTGTGAATACCGGACGGTCCAGGAGGTGGCTTTACTGCCAACTGCATTGAAATCAGTCCATTTTAAAACCCATCCTTCGGCGCACATTCATCTGAACCGTAATGCGACACTCGTGTTGGGTTTTGAAATTTTTAATCAGCAGTTGAACTTATTGCAAAAGCATAAGCTACCAATTTATCTGGATGCGATTTCCAGCTTTCCTTTACAGGTGCTGGATCAGGTTTTTAAGACAGAAACCCAGTTTTCGTTAAAGGGCAATGGCCAGGAAATCAAGATTTCAAATCCTTTCGAGCTATCAGGCTTTAGCGAGGAGGAGAGTATACTGCCGGTCGATCAGCACACCCATCAGGCCTATCGACTATTACTGGAATATTTCTGCTTTCCAGACAAGTTCAATTTCCTGAACCTGAATCTGGATTTTCTCCATCAGATCGAAGCAGATACCTCGAATTTTGAGTTGTATATTCACTTTAAAATGAACCTGAATGATCAGGCTGCGGTTCGCAATTATTCAGAACTGAATCTCGCCAATTTCAAGCTGTTCGTGACGCCAGTGGTTAACCTGTTTGAAAAACAGGCCGAACCGCAGAAAATCAATCATCAGCGACTGGAATATCCACTCATTTCAGATGCGCATCATCCTGAATATTATCAGGTGTATGCGGTCTCCGAGATGAACCTGATTCGTGAAAAGACTGATAAAGAACAGGTTGCCCATCAGGTTTTGCCATTTTTTGCCATGAGTCATTACCGGCATGACGGCGCACAATTTTATTATCATCTACAGCCAGAAATTGCCAGTACACAACAGAATGACCTGAAATTTTCTTTGGTCTCTCGAAGTCTGGAACCTCAGAATACCTCCTCTGATTTTATCAGTACTCAGCTGCTGTGCTGTAACCGTGATCTGCCTTATGAAAGCTATAACAGGGATCAGAATGCGCTCAGCTTGAATGACAGTCAGCTGGTTCGACGCGGACTCTTGTTAAAGCGCCCATCTTTGCCTTATCGATTCAAGCAGAGCCAAAAAGAACAATGGCGCATTATTTCCCATCTTTCCTTGAATAATCTGTCTTTGATGAAAGGTGATGCAGTCACGCATCTGAAAGAATTGCTAGAACTGTATAACCTGCCGGCTTCCAAAGAAAACCAGCAGATCATTGCAGCAATTCAATCGATTGATTTTTCACTTAGTCAGAAATTACTGGACTACAAACCATTTCCACTGTTTGTTCGTGGTGTTCGTGTGCAGGTCAAGATGAATATTGAGGCTTTCAGAGGCTCGAGTCTGTATATCTTTGCCCAATTGCTCAATCATATTTTTAACCTGAAAGTGCAAATGAACAGTTATGTGGAAATGATTGTGATTGATGCAGCAACAGAACAGGAGGTATACCAATGCGTGCAGAACGTTGGTGGCAAAAAGCTTCTGTAGTAGAACAGCTGTATCAGCAGCCCACCCGCTTTGAACTGGTGCAGGCAACACGTCTGCTGCGTCATTATCCTGAGCAGAAACACTCACAAGACTGGAGCAAGAGTTTTAGTTTTGCTAGCTCGCTGAATCTGAATTTCCCCAAATCCGAAATTGAGTCTCTGCAATGGACAGATCAGAAAATTCAGCTGACCAGTCCGATGATTGGTCTGACCGGGACACAGGGAGTATTACCTTATACCTATACCTACCGTATCAAGCAAAGCCCGCGTCAGCAGCGCGAGGAAACCCTGCATTTTCTCGGTTTATTTAACCATAAACTGACCGCGCAATATATCGAAGCCTCGATTCACTATCATCTGCCAGTACGTTATGAAATTGAGCAGGAAAATCATTATCTGGAGATTCTGCATGTGCTCAATGGCTATGTGCGTGAACAACATCAGCAACAGCATCTGGATGATTATTTTGCTGAATTTTCCGGTCTGATGCAGGGGCAAAATAATAGTGCTTATGTCCTAAAAACCATGCTGGGTTGCATGTTCAAGCATCAGGTTCAGATCCGGGAGTATTTACCAGAACAGTTTAAACTGGATGCTTCGCAAAAAGCTTCACTGGGCGGATCAAATCCTGCCTTACTGGGAATCAATACTTTCTGTGGCGAAGTGCTGACCCAGATTGATGAAAAAATTGAAATCGTGATTGGTCCTTTGAATCGTCAGGACTATCTGGATTTTCTGCCGCAGCAAAAATATAGCGAAAAACTCAAGCAGATGATTTCAACCTGGTGCAGCCCGACCTTGATGGTGGATCTGCGTCTGGTATTAAGCAAGGCTGAAATCTGCCCAATTCGGCTCGGTGATCAAAGTGCCGGGCTGGGACAAGGTGCTTTTCTGATGCCAAAAGCCGCTGCAGATAATCAGGAAACCTGTTATAGCCTGATGGGGAGAGCAGCTTGATCAAGACCATTGTTGCAACCATTCTGGCACTCATCCTGCTGACAAGCGCTTTGGTGATCTACTACTGGCGCGATGTGCAGTATGATCCGACGGCTATGGAGATGCTGCAGTTTTTTATTCTGCTGCCGGTTTTTTCCGGCTTGTTATTGCTTTCCCCATGGCTGATTTATACATCGTTAAAAGCTTATCAGACAGCTAAAGCAGAAAAGTTAGAAGCCGCTGAAAATGAAAAAAAACATTTGCAACAGCAAAGTGAACTGGAGAAAAATAAGGATAAACCGGTTGAGGAGCGGACTCTAAAAATCTATTCATCCGCAGCAATCCATAGCTTTGGTGAAAATCATGAAATTATTGACGCAATGCAGGCATTCAAAAGCCCGGAACTGGATGAAACCCTGGTCAATCACTATGGACTGCCGATCCTGTCTTATCGCATTCGACATCTGGACGAGTTGTTAGCCGAAGCAGAAGAGGATGACACTCTGCACAGCATGCGGCTGCAACGAATCAATTTACTGATTCAGCAGCAGATGGAGCAACATGCTGAAAGTCTGCATCACATTGCGACACATCTGAGAAAGTCAGCGATGTTCTATGATGCAGAAACCGCTTATGAATACCGTATGCATCAGGGCTGGATCAATGAACAGTTTGATGAAGAGAATGAAATAGAACCCTCATTTGAGCAGGTGGCACGATTAAATAAGTTGAATCTGCATATTCTGCTGCCAGCAGCATTGATCCATATCTGGCCAGATCAAGCACAACAGGCGCTGATTGAACAGCTAGAACAGCAATATGAAATTGTGCAGCGCCAGATTCATGTCGAGTTCCATTATGTCGATCATCACAATACTTATGCACTCTGGATCAATCTGCTCAATGATATTCAGCAGCAACATGAACAGGTCAGTCTGGTGATTGCAGTACAGTCTGAAATTGATCAGGAGTGGCTGGAACAGCAGTTATGGCAGTCGGAACAATATCTGCCGGGAGAATATGCCGCGAGTATATGCCTGTCTGCTCCACAGTTAAACATTGAAGATTTAATGGAAATTAAATCAATTAAAACCTTAAAGCATGTCAAAAATATTAGTGAATATTTAC
>NZ_DEZM01000014.1:0-3007 GCF_002364825.1 Acinetobacter sp. UBA3132
AAATTTATCAAATTGATTATTCAGTCTTGCCAGGTGGACATATGTTTCCACTGGAACAGCCAAAACAGGTAGCTGAATATGTAAAAGCCAAACTGAAAACTTTGGGATAATATCGAATAAAAAGAGATGATCGGTATCTCTTTTTATTTAGCTTGTATTCATCAAGATTAACGGATTTGAGACTGATCGAGATGTCGAGCACCTTCCAAAATCATGCGGATCATGATCATGGTCTGTTCGGCAATTTCCTGACGTTCATCAGCTGGCATATCTATCACTTTGGCACCCATGTTAAATACCAGTTGGGTAATCGCTTTGGCAGCGATATCCGGATAGAGCAGACGGCTTTTATTCAGTCTTTCCAGACGTACCAGGTCTTCCTGTAATTCCTGCTGGAAATACTGGAGTTGACGTTCTACCGCCTGTTTATATGATTGTGAACCGGTATAGCCTTCACGGAGTAACAAACTCAGGTTGCCTTCATCAGCATCTAACTGGGCAATGAATACTTCTACTGAACTACGGATAATACTGTTCTGTTTCGATGCCTTTAAGCGTGATTCATTCAGAATCTTACGCAATACCAGACCGGCACGGTCAATTAGTTCAATTGCCAGTTCATCGATATCTTTAAAGTGACGATAAAAGCTGTTCGGTGCAATACCTGCTTCGCGTGCTACTTCACGCAGGCTTAAAGAGGCAATACTTTTTTGTGGGCCAATCAGATTTAAGGCTGCCTGAAACAGTTCTTCTTTGGTAATCGTCGCCTTACGCCCCACGCTGCGTACAATGATCGGTTCATCAATGTTCTTTGTTTTGAGTAGGGAAGCGTCACTGCTTATTTTCATTGAAGACTCGTCATGTATTGGATATGAGGCATTCCAGTATTATAGCGAAGCGCAGCAAACTTGTGAAATGAATAGAAACAATACAGGTGTATATACAAATATATATACATGTGTATAATAATTCAAAACCCAACAAGATTGCTATGAAGATGCAGGTACTCGCAAAACGTAAATCGCCGATCGATTTCTTTAAAGAAAGCGTGATTGATCAGCATGCGATTAATTTCTGGATGCAGAAATTTAACCCACTCTGGTCGCTGAACCAGCCATTGGGCAAGATTGTGCATAAAGAAAATGCTGCCCAGGATATGGTCAGCCTGAAAATTCAGGTCAATCGCTTGTTCAAATTTGGCGAAGCAGGCCAGCATCATCCAGTTTACGTTGTGGTAAATGGTATTCGTTACGAGCGTAGCTATAGTTTGACGCAGTTAGACCAGCAACACGTGTTACTGACCATCAAGAAAGTTGAAGATGGTAAGGTAAGTCATTGGGCGGCAAATATCGCTCAAGTTGGTGACATTATTGAATTCGGTTTGCCATTTGGTGATATGACTTTAGCTGTTGAAGCAACACCAATGCTGTTGTTGGCAGCGGGTAGTGGTATTACACCTATGCTGAGTTTGCTCGAAGCATTGAGCAAGCCTGACAAGCTGAGTCAACAGCCAGTACAGCTTCTGTACTGGGTAAAGCATTATCAAGATGTCGCATTCAAATCACGTTTTGAAGAATTTGCTGCGCAGTATCCAAACTTTAGCTTTAAAGTATTCGCGACTCAGGAACAACCGGCTGCAGAACGCTTGAATCAAAGTCATCTGGCCGATCTTCAAAATATTGATCAGACAACAGTCTATGCTTGCGGTCCATCAGGTTTTGTCGCTCAGGCAGAAATACTGTTTGTTCATGCCAAAGTATTTAAGTCTGAAGCTTTCAGCATGAGTTTGGACGATAACACTGAAACAGGCTTTGTGAATGTCACACTGACGCAATCTAATAAAGTTGTTAGCATTCCAAAAGGTCAGTCTATTCTGGCGAGTCTGGAACAGCAAAATATTAAACCGAACCACGGCTGTCGTATGGGTATTTGTAATAAATGCGCTTGCAATAAAGTTGAAGGTTCTACCAAAAATTTAGTCAATGGCGCACAAAATAAAGAACCAGGAAATCTCCTGAAAATTTGTGTGAATTCAGCGCAGACTGACCTTGTCATCGACCTATAAGCGAGTTGATCACTATGAATATGCCAGTAAAATTTCAGTATTTTAAAAATCCAAAAAACCGTGAACTGACACAGACAGAATTGGACGAACTTGCGCGCGAACTTGATGCGATCAAGCAGGAAGTGCTAGATGACTTGGGCGAAAAAGACGCGAAATACATCCGTCGTGTCTATTCTGCAGTTCGTTACTCTTCTATCGCGGGTCGTGCGTTATTGTTCGCAGGCTGGTTCCCACCAGCATGGGTTTTAGGTACAGGTCTGCTTGGTTTTGCCAAAATCATGGAAAATATGGAGTTGGGTCATAATGTCATGCACGGTCAGTACGACTGGATGAATGATCCTAAGATGAATGGCCAGACCTATGAATGGGACATTGTGGGTACTTCTGATAACTGGCGTCAAACCCATAACTTTAAACATCATACCTATACCAATATTAAAGGTATGGATGATGATATCGGCTATGGTCTGGTTCGTCTGTTCCCTGAACAACGCTGGAAACCGGGTTATTTATTACAACCGATTTACAGCATTCCATTCTGCCTATTGTTCCAATGGGGCGTAGCGATTCAAAACCTTGAACTAGGTAAATACTTCAAGGGTCGTAAAACCAAGGAACAGACCAAAGAAGAATGGAAACCAATGCAGCGTAAAATTACCAAGCAGCTGTTTAAGGACTATGTCTTCTTCCCATTATTTGCAGGTCCTGCTGCATTGCCGGTGTTTGCTGGTAATATGGTGGCAAATGGTATCCGTAACGTTTGGACATTTAGTATTATTTTCTGTGGCCACTTTACTAAGGATGTTGAAGTATTTCCGAAATCAGTACTGGAAAATGAAAGCCGTGGTCACTGGTATATGCGACAGATCCGTGGTTCATCGAATCTGACAGGCTCTGAAGCATTTCATATTCTGACCGGTCACTTGAGCCATCAGATTGAGC
>NZ_DEZM01000014.1:3178-3406 GCF_002364825.1 Acinetobacter sp. UBA3132
CTTGAGCCATCAGATTGAGCATCATTTATACCCTGATGTGCCGGCACGTCGTTATCGTCAAATGGCGCCAAAAGTACAGGCAGTCTGTGAAAAATATGGTCTGAACTATAACAATGCCAGTCTGGTGAAACAGTACGGCAGCGTGATTAAGCGTATTGTGAAATATGCTTTTCCGTTTAAAAAATAAGTTTCTATAATTTAATAGACAACCACTTCAATTGAAGTGGT
>NZ_DEZM01000020.1:0-3747 GCF_002364825.1 Acinetobacter sp. UBA3132
TCATTGGACCATTGATTTACTTTAGATGGAAGAAATGGATTTGAGCAAGCTTTGGGCGCTGCTTCAAAGCAAAGCGCAAGAAATCTCTGTATTTAATTTATATCTATTTAATCCCTCGTCAACTTCTCTCTAAAAAAGTGAAGAAAATTCCCCCTCCTTTTGCAAAGGAGGAGTTAGGTGAGGATTTTCACCCTCTCTTTAACTCTCCCTGGGAGAGAGGACTTGCAATCTATACTTAGATCTATTTGATTTTCATTATTTTTTTAAAATCTAATCACAATAAAAAAGCACCTTTCGGTGCTTTTTCTTTTTACTGAATGATCTGTAAATCATTCTCCAGGTGACAGGA
This sequence comes from Acinetobacter sp. UBA3132, assembly GCF_002364825.1. Taxonomy (NCBI): domain Bacteria; kingdom Pseudomonadati; phylum Pseudomonadota; class Gammaproteobacteria; order Moraxellales; family Moraxellaceae; genus Acinetobacter; species Acinetobacter sp. UBA3132. Next base: position 350 of record NZ_DEZM01000020.1, read on the forward strand.
CTGTATGATCTTCATCACTTTTGCAGGAACAGCTTTAAACTGCAATCCTTTGGCTTGTGGCGTCTGACGTAACCATCTGACCAATATCGCCAAAGCCAGAGTACTGCCACTTTCAAGCTCAGCCAGATTTACCACAATAGGAAAAACTGTCTGTGACTGAATTTCACGCAGCCCCTGTTCATAGTATTGCTGCGCATTGTTATAGTCGATTTTGCCTATAACATGCAGTTCCTGATTACTGAATCTGATCACAGCTCACCTATCTTATTTTTTCTTTTCAACCGCTGCTTCTGCATCTGGCTTGAAGTTTGCAATTGCTTTATCCAAGTTACCGCCATTACGTTTTACAGTCGCTGCAAACTGGTTACGGAACTGTAAACCTAGATCAATACCAGACACGTTGATATTACGGATTTTCCATTGTGAACCTTTATCGGCCAACTGGAAAGAAACCGGAATTTTCTCGCCATTATTATGGAAATCAATGGTTACAACTGGATTTTTGCTACCCGTGTCTTTGTACGGACGCATGGTATAAGACTGGTTGGTATATTTGGCAAATGCTGAACCATAATTTTCAGTCAGCGTTTCACGGAAATTACGTTCAAACTGAGCACGCTGTGCAGCAGAGCTATACTGATTAGTTGCATACGTTCCCATCACAATGCGGGTAAATGCTTGTGAATCGATATATGGATCAAGATTCTGACGAATAATAGTTTTCACCAGTGCCGGATTGCTCTGCAACTTGCTATGGTCTGCTTTGAGACGAGCCACCAGATTGTCTGCAACTTTCTTGATAAATGCAGGTGGTGCTTCAGCCGGTGCAGCAAAAACGCTTCCCATCGCCATAGTAGATAGAATGCTTGCTGCAAGGGTTTGCTTTACTAAAATATTCACTCAAATTTCCTCAATCATTATTCAACAAATGCAGGTTCTGCATCTGTAGCTTCAGAAGTTACTGCATCACCAGATGCCTCCTGAGTTTCTGATGACTTACTGCCTGCTCCACCTGTCACGAATTTGGTAATTAAATCTTCAATTTCCATCGTGCCCTGGGTATTGGCAATATGATCACCACGTTTCAAATAATTCAGACCGCCGCCTGGAATAATTTTCAAATACTTTTCACCCAACAAACCATTGGTTGCTACCATAATGTAAGCATCTTCATCAATATTGGTAATGGATGTCATGTTGTCTAAGAGTTGCTTTTCCATTGCTTTTTGTTGCGCAGGTGCCGCAGCTTCATAGTCAGTGCTGTAACGTAACTCATCTAAGGCTTCTTGCTGTACTTTCTTTAACTGTTCAGCATTAAATGATGTCAGTGAACCATCTAGCGTCATATGTACAGTGGCTAATCGGGTGACTGGATCAAGTGTAATCGTATCGACCTGACCAACTTTCACACCGCTTAAAGCCACTTTGGCACGTGGCTTAATGCCATTTACATTTTCGAAAGTTGCTGTCATTTTATAGCTATCGGCAATATTGGTTCCGACCAAACCACTGACACGCATTGCCAGGAAGAAAATTGCAATTCCAAACAGAATGACAAAAACACCAACGGCCAGCTCACTGGTACGTGATTTCATTAAACACCTCCGAACATGACCGCAGTCAACACGAAATCAAAACCTAAAACACACAACGATGAATACACCACAGTACGTGTTGTGGACGTTGCAATCCCTTCAGATGTCGGTTCACAGGCATAACCCTGATAGACCGCAATCCATGTACAAATCAATGCAAATACAAAACTTTTAATGATGGTACCGTTAAAGATATCCTTGTAGAACTGCACGGTACTTTCCATACCGCTCCAGTACGCGCCTTCATCTGCGCCAAGGAAATCTACACCGACCATTTTACCGCCCATAATCCCCACGGCAGCAAAAATTACGGACAGCATTGGCAGACTGAAAATCCCCGCCCAAAGACGTGGTGAAATGACCCTTTTCAGCGGATCAACCCCAATCATCTCCATACTGGATAACTGTTCAGTGGCTTTCATCAGACCGATTTCGGCTGTCAATGCAGAACCGGCACGACCGGCAAACAGTAAAGCGGCCACAACCGGTGCCAGTTCGCGTAATAAGGTTAGAGCTACTGCGGTACCTAACATGGCTTCACTGCCAAAGGTCGCCAGAATGGTATACATCTGCAAACCGAGGACAGCACCAATAAACAGACCTGAAACTACGATGATCAGTAAAGAGAGCACCCCAACACGGTACATCTGGTAGACAAATAGCTTAAAGCCAAGCCAGGTCGGTACAGAGAAGAGAATTTGAAGCAGCATTAAAGTCGCAACCCCAATCCCGCGCACACGTTCTATGACACGTCTACCCAATAAGGCAATTGCATTCATGAACGCACCTCATCACTTAAATAAGCCGCATGACTAAACTGATAATCCACAGGTCCCTCAACTGAACCCGTCAGGAACTGCTGAACAAATGCAGAAGGATGTGCTTTTAATTCTTCAGGTGTACCTTCGCCCTGGATCTTCCCTTCTGCCACTACGTAAATGTAGTCCGCAATGGATAGAGTTTCTGCTACATCATGCGAAACGATAATTGTAGTCAGGTCTAATGCTTCACGCAGGGAACGAATCAGACGTGTTAATACACCCATCACGATCGGGTCTTGCCCGGCGAATGGTTCGTCATACATGATCAGCTCTGGGTCAAGTGCAATCGCACGTGCTAGAGCCACACGACGGTTCATACCACCAGATAATTCAGAGGGCATCATCTGCTCTGCACCGCGCAGACCGACAGATTCCAGCTTGAGTGCCACGATTTCTGCGATCAAGTGCTCAGGCAATTTGGTATGTGCACGAATCGGGAAAGCGACATTTTCATAAACACTCATATCTGTGAACAAAGCACCGCTCTGGAATAACATGCCCATACGTGCACGTGCAGCAAATAGCTCGTGACGTGACATGCGTGCGATATCCTTGCCATCCAGCAACACCTGTCCCTGATCTGGCGTTAGCTGTCCGCCAATAAGACGTAATAATGTAGTTTTACCGGTACCAGAAGGTCCCATAATGGCAGTGATCTGACCACGTCGAATGTTCAGGCTGACATTCTCATAAATCACACGTTCGCCTCGCTTGAAGCTCAAACCTTTCACTTCTATGAGTGATTGAGTCTCAAACGCTGTTTGATTTTTCATAGCTAAGCGTTTTCCTGCATTTTTTCAGCATGCGTACTATAAAGGATTAACTCTCTAAATGTTACCTTTTGATCGGAATGTTACAATGGCAAAAAGGCAATATCTGAATGAAAAAAATGAGAAAGCATGATCTATTTTTATAATTTTATCGTCTGCTTATATGTTCAATAATCATTCAATTATAAAAATTATAGAAGATCGGAAGAGCG
>NZ_DEZM01000057.1:0-2944 GCF_002364825.1 Acinetobacter sp. UBA3132
GAATTTTATTGAAGCATAAAAAAGCCCACTCTAAAGCGGGCATTTTTTATATAGAACTGATTATTCCAGGAAGCGGACAGTTACACCGGACTTCACTTTACGGCTAAGATCATTGGCATCCCAGTTAGTCAAACGGATACAACCGTGTGAATAAGACTTGGAAATCATAGATGGATTTGGCGTACCATGAATACCAAATGATTTCTTGCTCAGACCAATCCAGATATTACCGACTGGACCATTCGGGCCAGGTGGTAAGGAAAGCGGTTTGGTGTTATTACCTTGAACAAAGTTAGAAGGTGAATAGCTATAATATGGGTTACGCGCCACACCTGTTACTTTATAAGTACCTGTTGGAGAAGGCGTGCTGGTATTACCAATACTTGCCGGGAAAGAGGCAATCATTTTATTTTTGCTGTTAAACAGATACAGCTGTTTGGCACCTTTGTGCGCTACAATCAAATGAATGTCTTCTGGCAGGTTGTTACGGACATTGGCAACCAGAAGTTTTTGGCCTGCTTTGCTGAAGTTTGCTCCCGGATTGAGCTGTTTCAGGAACGCTTCATCCATGTGGAATTTTTCAGCAAGCATTTCCGACATGCTGGTGTAGTACAGACCAGGCATTTTAGCCTGTAGCGCATAATCAGATGGAATTGATTTTGCCAAAGGTACTTTCAGATCTTCTGCTGAAATCGTGTATTCGACAAATGCAGGCTTAGACGCTTGCAATTCTATCAGCTTATCCCAGGTTTCTTTAGTCAATGTACCGGTCGGCTTGATACCATTCATTTGCTGGAAAGAAGCCAGCGCTTTCAGGGTATTTTTACCACTGGTTCCATCAATTGCACCTGGCGAAGCATGAGCATTGTTCAGCATGACATGTGCACGTGCGTAAACAGGGAACTGACCTTTACCGATGTCTTCATACCATTCAGCATTATTCAGACCATCTAGCGTCCAAGAGGCTTTATTGGCATGAGCAGACGTGCTTTTAGCGGCTGCTGTTGGGGCAGCACCGATATCCGCATTTTGATCTTCAGCTGCCTGCAGGCCATCCAGGGTCTCAGAAGCCTGAGTAAGATCGCTTTGTTCCTGAGCTGAAATAGGAGTATCTGTAGATTTGGCTGCTGATGCTTCTGTAGCAAGCGGATCGATCGGGTCTTGAACCGTAACATCGGTCGCTACTTTTTTGGGATTTAATGGCTGTTCAGTAGCAGAAGCAGCGAAGGCAGTACCTGCAATAATGCAACTTAAACTCATTGCGAGCATTGTGCGAACGAACATGTAATTCAACCTAATTATTCATAAACTATTTAAATAACGTAATAAGTATTACAGAAAAACTATGGAGATGCAGTAGTTGTTTTGTGACACCCTTGATTCTCCACTTATGATGATCGATTTTTAAAGTAATGTGAAGTTATTAAAAATGGAGGCTTTTTGCTATGATGTCCTGAATGTCAAAGATTGATGGTAATGTGAATGACGACCTTAAAAAATGATCGTTTTCTGCGTGCATTGTTGCGTGAACCTGTAGATACCACACCCGTATGGATGATGCGCCAGGCAGGCCGTTATTTACCAGAATACCGTGAAACACGTGCCAAGGCAGGGGATTTCCTGTCTCTTTGCAAGAATACCGAATTTGCCTGTGAAGTGACCTTGCAGCCGCTGCGCCGTTATGAACTTGATGCTGCCATTCTATTTTCGGACATTTTGACTGTGCCGGATGCATTAGGTCTGGGTCTGTATTTTGAAGCCGGTGAAGGTCCTAAGTTTCATAAAACCGTACGTACCGAGCAGGATGTAGCGAATCTGCCAGCATTTAATGCCAAATCAGATCTGGACTATGTCATGAATGCGGTTACTACGATCCGTTCAGCATTAGGTGGACAAGTTCCCTTAATTGGCTTCTCGGGCAGTCCATGGACACTGGCGACTTATATGGTTGAAGGTGGTTCCAGCAAGGATTTCCGCTTTACCAAACAAATGATGTATGCACAGCCTGAAGTGCTGCATGCATTACTTACACGTCTGGCAGATGCAGTAACGGATTACCTGAATGCCCAGATTGATGCAGGTGCTCAGGCGGTGCAGATTTTTGATAGTTGGGGTGGTGCACTAGCGCATCGTGAATATATCGAATTTTCACTTAATTATATGCAAAAAATTGTCGCAGGTTTGCAGCGTGAAAAAGAGGGTCGCAAGATCCCTGTGATCCTGTTCACCAAAGGTGGTGGCCAGTGGCTTGAGCCAATGATAGCAACGGGTGCAGATGCTTTTGGACTGGACTGGACTACGCCATTGAATGTTGCCCGTCAGACTGTTGCTGGTCGTGCAGCACTACAAGGCAACCTTGATCCTGCAACCTTATATGGTTCTCCAGATGCAATTGCTAAAGCTACCCGGCTGATGCTGGACGATGCATATGCTAATGGTGAAAAGACCGGTTATGTGGCAAATCTTGGACATGGCATTACACAATGGGTAGATCCAGCCCATCCTAAAGCGTTTATTGATACCGTGCATGAGTACAGCGCTAAATATCTTTAGGATGTAAACCTTGATCGACCTACTCAAATCAGGGTTTGAATTTTCTTATAAGGCAGCATCGGCTGCCTTATTTGGGATCTTACTCCTGCTGGCTTTTGCTTTTAGCGCTTCAATGGGGAGTGAACTCTTTTACGGCTTCTACCGTTATGACTACCTTCTATTTTATGCTCTGGTGATTCAGGTCATTCTGTTATATGCCAAATTAGAATCCTGGCCAGAAGCCAGAGTCATTGCGCTATTTCATATTCTGGCGATGGTGATGGAAATTTTTCTGACTCATCCAGCGATTGCTTCCTGGCATTATCCACAACCCGCCATTTTCAAGATATTAACTGTCCCGTTGTTTGCAGGCTTTATGTATTCAGCGGTTGGCAGTTTTTTTGCGCGTTCA
>NZ_DEZM01000112.1:0-17869 GCF_002364825.1 Acinetobacter sp. UBA3132
TATTGACCCAGTGCACATCAAATTGATGCAGCTTGAGCAAGGTTTCAGTCGACTCGGCAATCATAAAGTCGTCTTCAATAATCAGTATTTTATGCATTTCAAGCTCTGTTCTTTAATGATGATGAGCATTGTGCAAGCATATCATTTTTAGCTTCAGTCACTTGCGTTTTTATATCCAGCAGGCTTAATAAGCTTGGGAAAAGATGATCCTGACTGCGTGCCTGTTTGGTCTGTGCTTTGAGACAGCTCACTTGCCGGGCATTCTGCTGCGTCCAGTCCTGCGAGAACCACATCAGCATCGGAACATGGGTTTGCTGGGTCGGCGCCATACTATAAGGTGCGCCATGCAGATATAAACCATGCTCTCCGGTGGATTCTCCATGATCAGACAGGTACCAGAAACCGGTCTGATACTGGCTTTGCTGTTTTAGAGTCTCGACAATTTGAGCGAGCACATGATCTGTATAGACAATCGAATTATCATAGCTGTTCTTTAGCTCTTCAGCGCTACAGCCCTGAATGGCATTGCTGTTACAGGTGGGCTGGAATGGCTGATACGGCGCTTTTGAACGCTTGAAATATGCGGGGCCATGACTGCCCATCTGATGCAGCACGATTAATTGTGGTTTCGGATTCGCTTTGTCCAGATGCACCAGATAATCTTTCAGGCTATCCACCAGAATTTCATCAAAACATTCCCCAGCAGCATCACACCACTTCTGTTTCAGTGGTGCAGGAATCTGGTATTGCTGCACCCGGTCACAGGCGCCTTTACAGCCAGAATTATTGTCGATCCAGGTCACCTGATAACCGGCACGCTGAGCGATATCCAGTAAACCTTCACGGTGGCTGGCTAACTGTTCGTCATAATTCTGACGGGACATGCCTGAAAACATACACGGAACTGAAACGGCAGTTGCTGTACCACAGGAACTGACCTGACTAAAATTAATCACCGCTAACTTGCCCAATTCAGGATTGGTATTACGCGCATAGCCATTTAAAGCAAAACTCTCGGCACGTGCAGTCTCCCCGACCACTAGCACCATCAATTTAGGTTGCTTCTGTATTTGAGCCTGCTGTAGCAGATGGGCATCTTCACCATAAGGAATCAAAGGCAAATTGGCTTTAGGTACTTTCTTTTTATAATAGGATACGGTGGACGCAATGCTATTTTGCGGAGAAATCATGCCCTTCAGATCACGATGCTCGCGGAAGATGGCTGCATAATCGACATAAAAACAGAATAACAGTCCTAGGATCAATACGGCCGAAAGCAGACTGCTCAGGCTTTTATGCCACAATTGACGCCCAAAAGATGCAGGCTGAATTTTTAGCGTCCAGACGATACACAGCGGCAAAACCACAAAGACCAGCGTCCAGATCAACAGTCGTACTGACCAGAGATCACGGACTTCACGGGCATCGGTCTGCAGCATATTCTGGATCTGGTCCGGTGTAATTACCACCCCCAGACTATTGACAAAATAAGCACTAAAACCGCCCAGAATGATCAGCACGCTGGCCAGTATCTTGGCATTCCATTTCCAGTTCAGCCACTGCAAGACCAGATTGTACAAGCCGATAATCACCAGGACTGTAGCCGCCAATAATGCGCCTGCCTTGAGGTTGGTATAGGGCGTCAGTTGATGGATTTTCTGATAAAAAGCAAAGTTTAAGACCAGCCCCAGCCAAATGGCAAGTAACAGGTTGAAGCGTGCAAGGCTGATGGGTTTGATCTGGCGTAGACCGAGAAAAGAAGGCAGCTTAAGCATTTTTTTAGTTCAAAGACTTTAAGATGCTTTAGCCTAAAATCTGAAGCTTAAAAATGACTTAAAATACTTTTTTCGCGAACTTCATAAAATTTTCAATGCTACTGTTCCAACCCTGTTTAGACTTATTGTTTTAAAAAGGATGTGATTCTCTGACTAGAGCGAATTTGAAAAGCACATCCTGAGTACATTTAAGCTACAGCCACATTAAATAATGAGCCGATCCAGGAGCTAAATAGCATGGCAATCACCCCCCAAAGCATGACTCGAGCCGAACCTTTCCAGATGCTCACCCCTCCTGTATAACTTGCCAGTGCGCCCATAATCCCGAGGCTAAGCACACCGATCAGCATCACGCCTTTATCCAGGTACTGTTCAGGCAAGAGCAAAATAGAAAGTAGAGGAAATAGTGAGCCTATAGTAAAAGCGATAGCGGACGAAAATGCAGCCCGAAAAGGTTGAGCCGAAGTGTTTTCTGATATACCAATTTCATCGCGGGCATGTGCATCTAAAGCATTGTGTGCGGTGAGCTGCAAGGCAACTTGCTGGGCCACCTCAGGGGTTAAGCCACGCTGGATATAAATATTTTCCAGTTCTTTCAGTTCATGTTCTGGATGACGTTTAAGCTCACGTGCCTCCATATTCAGATCATTCTTTTCAATATCCTGCTGGGATTTGACCGAGATGTATTCTCCAGCAGCCATTGACGCAGCTCCGGAAATTAATCCGGCTACACAAGTCACCAACAAGGTATGTGTAGACGCGCCACTGGCTGCCATTCCCACCACCAGACTGGTGACAGAAATAATTCCGTCATTTGCCCCGAGTACAGCTGCGCGCAACCAACCCGCCCGTTCAAAATAATGTTTTTCAAGATGATAAGAATGACGCACGGTATAGTCTCTTTTTTATTCTCAACATCATGATCGTATATTTATTTCGCCTGAAGAAACAACTCTTTATTTAATAAACTCTTGTTCAGAACAGCTCATGAATGGGTGAGCGCTCTGATTTACCAATTTTTATTGCATGGATTGCATTTTTCCAATTGCACTCATTTGAACATCTGAGAAATTTACAGGTTACAGTCCTAGCACTACAGTTTATTTATTATTAAATGCTGTGTGTTCAAGTACTGATAAAGGTTGCTGTTACATTAATAGCGATGGCCAAAATCGTGGTATTGAATCCATAGGCCAGAAGCAAATGTAAAGTATTGAGTACTCTCATGGGTTGGCGGGTAATTGATACATCGGCCGTTTGCGCAGAAGTGCCAATAATATAGCTAAAATACAGAAAATCGGGATAGGTTGGATTTGGCGTACTTGGAAAAGCCAGTCCGCCATGTTTATGCTTTTCTAGGGCTAAATAAAAGTCATGGGCATAATGAATTGCAAAAATGGTGTGCATCAGGAACCAGGCCGAAATAATAGTCAGGATGGATAGCCCTAAATGGCCGGTTCTGATGGCAGCATCTTTAGGTAAATGATGAATTTCAATAATTATGGCAATAAAACACATCACTAAAGTGATGATGACAAGCACCAGAATGACCCATTTGCTGGCATCCTGTTGTATGGCACGTTGTAGGATATGGTGATGGTCTATGGGCCAGAGCTTTTTGATAGTAAAAAGTAAGTAGGCATAAATGGTAATGTTCCAGCTCATCAAAATGCAGGTAGACCAGCTTAAATGAGTTGCTGAATAGAAAATAAAATACCAAATCAGGATAGATGGAAAGATAATAAAGAAATAAAGTCGGGACTGAAGCGCTGTTCTTATAGATTGGAGGAAACGCATGAGCTGTCCTGCATGTCATGAGATGGCTTTAGCAGTATAAGGTATTTTATTAAAACAACAGGATAAAAGAGCTTTTAGTAGATACAGGCGTACTGATTCAAGATTACGATAAAATAGATATTTTAAAATCTAGTAGTAAAAGAAACTAAAAAAATTAATTTCCTATTCTTAATGAAACTGAATCTTGAATCCTTTTAGCTAAAAAACTAAAAAAGTGTGCAGCAGACTTTAGGTAGACGTCAGTTAAATATGTAATTCCAATATTGATGTTCATCAAAGTTAATTTTGAAATTTTCCGAAGAAATTAAAGCTAAAAATCAAATTACTAAACTTTGATTAGCCTAATTTTTATAAACCAGGCTGAGGATTCTGGTCTCGACTACACACTTTGAAAGAATTCAATATTAAAGTAATGAACATTTACGCAGTTTCTAGTTGACCAACCTGATGATATGCGCGGTTGAAGTACACTAGGCTTTCCTCTTGCTGACTGCGTCTAATCGCGATGACTCGACATAAAAAAATACTGTGTGCCGACATTTTGAATGTCTTCAATCTGGCAATCAAAGCTCACCAAAGCATCTTCTAAAATCGGCGCACCTGTTTCAAGTGTGCTCCACTCACCGAGTTTGAAGCGATCTTCAGAGTTGAATTTGCTTGAGGCAAATGTATTGGAGATGTATTCATGCTGCGTACTCAGTACATTTACTGCCAGCACGTTATTTCTCATAAAATGTGCATGCGAGCGAGAAGATTGATTCATACAAACCAGTAATGTCGGCGGTGTATCCGTCACACTACAAACGGCAGATGCGGTAAGGAAATTAAGATTCTAGTTTATGTTGCCGATCATTATTCATTTCTAAACATCAAAGTGTATTATTGAGCACGATTTATAAATAGCGACTTCATTCTGAAATGACCAATACCTTTTCTGGCAATCCTCAAGTTCGAGTGGTTTCAACTTTTTCTGAACTCGTATATTCGGATTTTCTGGGCGAGGCGAATGCCATCTGCTGGTCTAGAAATTTGCCTGGTGCTTTTAAAGAAATCGTTGCTAGAATTGATTTAAAAGGAAATATGACTGAAGTTTCTGTTGAAGATCTTTTGGCGCTTCAGCTTTCTGAACAGGGTCATGTGGCTAGAGAAATCATATTAAAAGATATGCAGCTATTGACTGACTATGGCGCTTCCCCTTGCCTGAATTTGCTGAAATGCTACGAACGGGATGATGAGTTTGATTTTATTTCGACCGATGTCTATTCCTACCATGTGGATCGCTCCCCTATCGAAACGGATACATTTTTATGCACCTATCATGGTGCTGCAAGTGAGATTTTGACCAATGATCAGGTTGAGCAAAAAATCTTGATTCCTGAAATCAGGGAGCAACTCAAGCAGTTACATGACGGACCAGAAACTGAGTTTGAGACGTTCCTGGAAGAATATTTCTTCGATCTGCATTATCGGGCTAAAGCTGATGCAAAGCCTGTTAATTTAGGCACGGGAAATCTCTGGCGACTCGCTGTTGATCATCCAGCACAGCAAGTTTTACCCTGTGTGCATAGAGCTCCTGTTGAAAATGATGGAGAATATAGATTGCTACTAATTTGTTAAATTGGCTTCTTAGAAGAGCTCAATTATGGTCATTGGGTCAAGCAATGATACCTAAAGGGTATATACCGTATTAATTATTTTTTAATAAAAAAGATTAAAATACATTGGTTTAAGTGCATTATAAGTAAATATATTTACAAGAATTTTCATATAATGTTTTATTTTGTATAAAAGTGTTATTTTTTGTAGGAAATTGCTTACACAAATTAGAGTAATTACCCTATTTTCTATCGTCAAAATTTTTGACATTATATTTCACATAAAGAGTCAGCAAGGAAAGCTGATAATAATCGCATTATAACGATAATAAAGTCGCCAAGACAGCGAACTTACCGGGATAGTAAGTGATAAAAGAAGAGACTACAGCCGCTAAGCCTTATAGTTTTGGGAGAGACTATAAGGCTTTTATTTTTCTGAATATTTTCCCAAGTAAAACTATAGCATACTGGTATTTAAGTTTTTGAATATAAACATCAATATTTCTATCCCTTTTCTTGCTGATTAACGGACCTGTTCATCTGGTGACACACGCCAAATCGTATCTCCTACATCATCAGCAACCAATATTGCGCCTGATAAATCTACTGTTACACCCACTGGCCTTCCTAGTGCCTCTCCATTTTTGCTTAAAAAGCCTGTCAGGACATCTTGTGGGGTACCGGAAGGCTGACCATTACTAAATGGTACAAAAATTACTTTATAGCCACTATGTGGTTTCCTGTTCCAAGAACCATGCTGACCAATTAGTGCACCGCCGCGATATTGAGGCATTAACTCAGCTTTATAAAAACTCAAACCTAATGATGCCGTGTGGTTGCCTAATGCATAATCCGGTTTAATCGCCCGTGCTACCAGTCCGGGATTTTGTGGTTTTACCCGTGTATCTACATGTTGACCATAATAACTATAAGGCCAGCCATAAAAAGCGCCGTCTTTCACTGAGGTCATATAGTCAGGTACCAAATCATTCCCGATTTCATCCCGCTCATTGACTACCGTCCATAATGCTCCACTTTGAGGCTGCCAATCCATACCATTAGGATTACGTAAGCCAGTTGCAAATGGCCGTGCCTTAGAACTGGCCATATCAAATTCCATGATCAGAGCTCGTCCTTTTTCTTGGTCTAGGCCATTTTCAGCTACATTGCTGTTGGAGCCAACTGTAATGTAGAGTTTGGTTCCTTCAGGATTGGCAATCACGTTTTTGGTCCAATGATGGTTTAAGGGACCTGCCGGTAAAGCCAATACTTTGCGACCACTTTCTTTGATTTGAGTGATACCTGGCTGATAAGGAAAACCTACTAAAGCATCTGTATTCGCTACATATAGTGTATTTCCAACTAGGGTCATGCCAAATGGTGAGTTTAAATTCTGCAAAAATACTGTTTTCTGATCAGCAACGCCGTCATGGTTATTATCACGAAGTAGACTAATACGATTAGGACTTGGATGAGAAGATCCCGCCCTTTTCATGACCACTTTCATGATTTTACCCTTAATCCCCTGACTATCTTCAGGCTTGGGCGGCGCATCGGTTTCCGCCACCAATACATCTCCATTCGGCAGAACATAGAGCCAACGTGGATGCTGAAGACCTTTGGCAAATGCCTGCACTTTTAATCCCGCAGCCGGTGTAGGCATGGTATTTACCGGCCAACCTTTGGCTGGTGCGATATTAACGACAGGGAACAAACTGGATTTGGGTTCAGGCAGCTCAGGTTGAGAACCATAACTGTCTGTAATCGGAGACTTGGATGATGATGTACATCCAGCGAATGCCAATATCATGGCAGTACTCAGGATAGACGATAAAATTTGAGCAGACATTTTGGTTCCCTGCTTTTTTGTTGTTATCTGCTTATCTTAGAAGTCTGTTCAAATGACAACTATAGGGTTCTTGTTTTATCTGGTTGTTGATTGATTGCTGTGCTTTTGACATTTAACCTTATGGTCTAGTTTGAATAAAAACTTATCTATATCCCTCTAATTTTAAGCATGGTTTGATCCTGTCTTTTCAAATAAATGGCCATGCAATACTCAGTAAAAATAATAGCCCTAATACGGCGCAACTCATTTGCCAAAAACGTAAAGGATCACGTTCAATGATTGCTGGTGGTTTAGAGTTTAATAATTCTTTGGAAGGATGCGTTAGATTATGAATGAGTTCAGACAAAGCCTCAAAACGATGTGTCGGTTCAATACTCAGCGCTTGGCCTAAAATTTTATCTAACCATATAGGTAAATCAGGCCGATATTTCCTGATGGAATGATATTGAACTTTTTTAAGCTGCTTTAAACTGTTACAGCGAGCTAAATCTGTCCCATAAGGTAATTGTTTGGTCAGTAAATAATAGGCCATTACCGCCAAAGAAAATTGGTCTGAATGTACAGATGGCGAATGATCAATAAAATACTCCGGTGCCATAAATGCCAAGGTTCCGAGGGGTCGATTCGCATTTTTAGGATTAATTTCGACTAGACCTCTTACTGCTGTTGAACCATAATCAATCAGTTTAATTTTCATGGCACTTTCTGTATTTAAAACCATGATGTTTTTTGGCCGTATATCCTGATGCAGCATCTCCAGCCGATGCATTGCATTTAAAGCCAAAGCCGTTTGTTGCAAAATTGGTAAAATATCATCGAGCTTTAAAGGCTTTTCCTGGCGATGCAGCCATTGAGCCAAGGTTTCACCCTGCAAATATTCATAACATTGGAATAAATATTTTTTCTCAGTGTTATGTGGATAACACTGCATCAGGTTGTCATGCTTCAGACGTTTTGATACCCAATCTTCGAGTTGAAACTGCTCTACGGCATTCTTATCTTGCTGTAAATCTACCCCCAAAGTTTTTATGACCAAAGGCTGCTGTTGAGTATCGTGTGCCAAATACAGGCAACTGCGATGATTTTGGTGCAAAATTTTATCAATCACATAGCCTTCAAAAACTTCACCTTTACTGAGCTGTTGTGGAAATACATAATTCTGCTGAATATGAAACTGATTCAGTTCAGGTAACTGTTCTACACGGATCACCTGGAGACTTAAGTTATCATCACTGCCCTGTTCTAAGGCTTTTTCAACTAATGCTTTGGCAAGTTGATTTAAATCCCCATCTATTAAAGTTAAATCTAACAATTGTTGATCTGTGACAAATTCATAGACCCCATCGGTCATCAGTAAAAAAATATCTTTTTCTTTGAGCTCAATATTTCGGTAATCAATTTCAATACGATAATCCGCACCTAAGGCTCGACTAAGATAATGCTCTCTGGAAGATAACCAGACACGATGATCATGGGTTAGTAATTCAATTTCATGATCGCGAATGCGGTAAATACGACTATCACCAACATGAAAAATATGGGCTTGTTGCTGTTTTAAAATCAGTGCAGATAAGGTACAGACATAACCTCGGTCTTTATCAAAACGTCCTTGACTTTGTTGAGTCTGTGCATAAAGCCATGAATTGGTCGCGCGGATCACCCGTTCTGCTGAAGTCTGTGTACTCCAGGCATCTGAGGTAGAATAATAATCAGATAAAAAACTGCCAACGGCGGTTTCTGCTGCAAGATGACTGACATTACTGCTACCGATTCCATCCGCTATAACACAGGCAATCCCTTTCTGTTTCAGCACATGTCCTTCGGGCAGATATACTCCATGGAAATCCTGGTTCTGTTGTTTAATTCCGGCAGTAGAATATTGCCCAATACTGACTTTTAATGTTTTTTTCATGCTGAAAGCTCAAAAAGGGATCTATACGATCCCTTTATAAAATGGTGAATATTAAAATTCTTTTTTAACACCAGTACGGACATGGGTTGTATAAAGTGCCAGACCTGTTAATGCCAAACCACCCACCAGATTACCTAAAGCAACTGGCAGTTCATTCCATAGGAAGTAGTCAGCAATCGAGAAGTCACCGCCCATCATCATGGCAAATGGGAACAGGAACATGTTCACGACAGAGTGCTCAAAGCCCATGGCAAAGAACAGCATAATTGGCATCCACATGGCAATAAATTTGCCACTAACGGTAGTAGACATCATCGCGCCAATGACACCTAATGACACCATCCAGTTACACAGCATGCCACGGATAAAAATAGTCATCCAGCCAGCGAATCCGTATTCGGCATAACCTAATGTCCGCTCCTCGCCAATATGCGCAATTTTCACACCGACTGGGTTTGGATCTGCTGCAAAACCCATGGTATAAACCGCTGCCATGAGCACCGCGACGACTAAACAACCTGTAAAGTTCCCTACAAACACCAAGCCCCAGTTTTTTAGAATACGTCCCCATGTCACCCCTGGGCGTTTATCTAGCCATGCCAACGGCGTAAGTACAAATACCCCAGTTAACAGGTCATAGCCTAATAAATACAACATACAAAAACCAACTGGAAACAGGAGCGCACCAATCAGTGGTGATCCTGTTTGCACGGCTATGGTAATGGCAAATACCGCTGCCAGTGCCAAAATCGCACCTGCCATAAAGGCACGAATCAATACATCACGGGTTGCCATATGTAATTTGGATTCACCCGCATCTACCACTTTTTTTGCAAACTCTGCAGGAGCAAGATATGCCATGTCATCGTCCTCATTTTTAATATCTGGACCTGTTTTTAAACAAAAAGACGCCTAAGGTCTTTGAAACCTTAGGCGTCATTGCCTTAAATATCAGAACAGGTAATTTTGTTATGGCGCCATTGCCATGCTTGTTATAAATGAAGCAAAAGCTGTGCCATAAATTATTTAAAAATCATTCAATTTTTTACACTCTATTTAAAACTAATTTGGTCCTCTAGTTGGCATGAGAACTGCATTAATGAAAATTCATATAAATGTATTTCAAAAATAATCTGGAGATTTTTATGATTACCCATCGTCAACAAGTAACTGACATGATCATTTCAGCGAAAGTTTTAAAATCAATTAAATGGGCAGATGTCGCCAAGGAAATTGGTCTTTCTAAAGAATGGGTAACGGCTGCCTGCCTGGGACAAATGGCATTTAATAAACAGCAGGCAGAGAAAGTTGGTCAGATTTTTGAGCTTAGTGATGAGGCAGTGGCATGGCTGCAAATTGTACCTTACAAAGGCTCTTTGCCAACCAGTGTTCCTACTGATCCTTTAATTTACCGCTGGTATGAAGTTGTAAATGTATATGGTTCGACTATTAAAGAGCTGATCCATGAAGAATTTGGTGATGGCATTATGAGCGCAATTGACTTCAGCATGGATATTCAGCGTGAGGAAAATCCAAACGGTGACCGGGTAAATGTCGTATTGTCTGGCAAGTTTTTACCTTATAAAACCTATTAATTAACCGTTTGATCAAGCCATCATATTGATGGCTTTTTATTTCTTCGTAAGGAGATCTTTTATACCACCGCCCTTATCCTCATTTAATTTTGACGATACACAGCTGCTGCGTATAAGAGGAACCGACATCGATATAGTGACAGTTATCAATCTGGGTATGCCTTTTCACAATGGTATGCCCTAAATAGATCTCATCAATGTTTTTAACGGTTCCATAGTGCTTGGAATGATGCCGGATACGGCCTCTTCCCCATAACGCATTGGTATAAGCTGAAGTTAAACCCGGTATTTTTCGTTCGCCTTTGGCAATGTTTGTCTTAAACTGATTCCAGTCATGGATATCAATATCCGCATGCAAAATGCCAATCTTTTTATCTTCAAGTTGAATTTCAATGACCAATGGAAGCTTAGATAAGATTTCGCTGAGTTTATCCTGTTTTTCGGTGGACAACAGATAGAACCATTCGCCACCATTTCGTGCATGCATATCCTGAATCCATACATCATCACGCCCTTTGATGCACATTTCTTCGTGATTGCCGCGGACGCTCAAGAACCATGGCTGATCTAATAAAGAAATACATTCCAGATTTTCACTGCCTCGATCCACCAGATCACCGGTACATATCAGCAAGTCTTGCTCAAAATTAAACCGGATTTTTTCCAATTCTTGCATCAGAAGGCGATAGCAACCATGCAGATCTCCGACCACATAAATGGCAGCATAATCTGCTCCTCGAATATTTCTGCTTAGCGTCGTCATGATATGTGGAATCTTTGAAATCACTAAAATAGGACAATGCGACCAGGATAGGCATACAGGTTTAAATTTGGGTTACTGGTTTATACAGCCTGCAATATACCTCATTGCTAAGATCGTATTTATTCAGTTTCCTTAGCTGAATTTCGATTTAATTCATTGATGGCTTTAACTTTGTGTGCCATCCATGCATCACGCCGTTTGAATAGTAAAGGTGTAACCCGATTGACTTCATCGATTAAACTTTGTAGATCTGCATTCAGCAATTGCCCACCTTCAGTGACAATTTTACCGCCAACCATGGTCATGATGACATCCTGTCCCTGAACAGCATGTACAAGATTAGTATATAAATTAAATAACCGGCCTTCATCCACCAACGGCGTCATACGTGGGGTAGCGATATCTACAGCAATAATGTCAGCTAGTTTCCCCACTTGCAGGCTACCAATCTGATCCTGCATGCCCAATGCCTTTGCACCTAAGCAGGTGGCCATCTGGCAAACAGACCACGCATCTAGGGCTGCTGCATCCAAAGAAGAAAACTTGGCCAATAAAGAAGCCGTCTTCATTTCCTCAAACATATCCAGATTGTTATTTTCTTTTTCTCCATCTGTGCCTAAACCGACAGCAATCCCCTGTTTGAGCATATCCAGTACAGGCGCAGCACCTGAGGCCAGTTTCATGTTTGAAACTGGATTATGGGCAACTCCAACATTGTGTTCTTTCAAAATTCGAATTTCATTAGAATCTGCCCACACACAATGTGCAAGTAAGGTATGTGGCATATCTAAAAGACCCAGCTGTTCCAGTGTCTGGATTGGACGTACACCATGACGGCGCAAGTTTTCCTGGACATCAAACTGGCTTTCATTGCTATGGGTGTGAAAACCGGTCTGATAATCCTGGCATAAGCTTTGAATACGTTTGAGTGCATGAGGTTCAGCATAAAACAGATGTTCTAAGCCCACCCAGACCTGAATTTGGCCATGACTTTGCTGATGCCAACGATTAATCAGGGCTTCATTCGTTTTTAAGGTTTCAAAATAGTCATGGTCAGGGTGCTCGGCGACATAAGGTACCAAGATAGCACGGATACCGAGCTGTTGTGCGGCTTCTGCACTACCATCCATGTAACGCCACATATCGACAATGGTCGTGGTACCGGATAATAACGCTTCTGCATAACACAAGTACGAGGCAGCCTTGGCATCTTCAGGTTGAAGCACACGATGCATGGGATCAATAAACTGTTCCAGCCAATCCCATACTGGCAGTCCTTCAGCAGTGCCTCTTAATAGTCCGGAATGACAGTGCGTATTGATTAAGCCTGGCATTAATAGGGCTTCAGGATAATCACGTACGATGACATTGGGATACTTTTGGATAAGTTCGGGCTTGGTTCCTATGGCCTTGATTCGGTCTCCCTCAATCAATATCGCCCCATTTTTGATGCATTCATTTTGACTATTCATGGTCAGCACATAGGCTGCTGCTAATATTTTCATTTTGTTCTATATCATCTTTTTAATTGATAGGTTTAAGGCACAAACGTTTTGCCTAATGACGCTGGCAGATTCATCTTCAAAAGTTTCTTGTCTCGGGAAATCACGACTAGTACTACAATCGTCGCCAGATAAGGCAGAGCTGCTAAAAATTCATTAGGTACTTTGATCCCCAATGCCTGCGCATGAAACTGCAGGATGGTCACACCACCGAACAGGTAAGCACCCAGCATCAGTCGGGATGGTTTCCAGACAGCAAAGACTACTAATGCAATTGCAATCCAGCCCCGACCTGCGACCATATTTTCAATCCACATTGGGGTATATACAGTAGATAAGAATGCTCCCCCAATACCTGCCATCAAGCCGCCAAACAGGACGGCGCCGTAGCGAATAGCCAGTACGTGGTAACCCATGGCATGTGCACTTTCAGGTGATTCTCCTACTGCTTTTAACAGCAAGCCCAGACGGGTTTTTGCCAATACAAACCACACAGCAAAAAATGCCAGTATGGACAGATAGACCACATAGTTTTGCTGAAACAGGATTGGACCAATGAAGGGAATATCTGCCAGTACAGGTATATTCCAGCTACTTAAACCCGGTAAAGCCATGCTGACATAGTTCTGACCTAAAAATGCAGAAATACCTAGCCCAAAAATAGTTAAAGCCAAACCACAGGCCGACTGATTAGTACTAAGTGATAAGGTGAAGAAAGCAAAGATCAATGCCATCAGCATACCTGCCAGCCCACCGATCAGTAAGGCACTAAATACACTGGCTTCATATTGGGCAGCAAAGGCAAAACCGGCAATGGCACCGACCAGCATCATGCCTTCTACGCCTAAATTAATTACCCCAGTGCGTTGTGACACTAACTCACCTAAACCGGCAAAGATTAGAGGCGTTGCTGCGGCGATTGTGCCGGCTAGAATTGCGGTCATTTCTATAGCCATATTGTTCTTCCTCCGATCTTGTTAAGCATTTGCCGAAGCAGGTTCAGCTGCAGGCACTACACGTTTTTTGGCAAAGCGGTAACGGTTTTCAATCAAGGCATCCGATCCCAACAGGAAAAACAGCAGCAAGCCTTGGAATATCCCGGTAATTGCGACCGGAAGCTGTAATTGCATTTGTGCCATTTCCCCACCGAGATAAATCAATGCCATTAACGATCCGGAAAGTACGATACCAATCGGATTCAGACGACCCAGATAAGCAACAATAATTGCAGCATAGCCATAACCTGGTGACAGGCTCGGATTCAGCTGACCGATTGGGCCTGCTACTTCACATATCCCGGCAATCCCCGCCATCATTCCGGAAATCACCAGACTCAGCCAGATCGCTTTGGAAGATGAGAAACCAGCATATTTAGCAGCTAAAGGTGCCTGTCCGCTGACTTCCAGTTTAAAAGCAGTCATACTTTTACGCATAAAGAGCCAGAACAGAAGCACAGCCACAGCGATGATAAAGATTGAAGCATTAACCCGTGTTCCTTCCAGAATCATTGGTAAGGTTGCACTTTCACTAAACATGACAGTTTGCGGAAAATTCATACCCGCTGAATCACGCCAAGGACCATTGACCAGATAGAGCAATACAAACAGTGCGACATAGTTCATCATCAAGGTGGTCAGGGTTTCTTCGGCATTAAAATGAGTTTTCAGTAATGCAGGAATTGCGCCCCATAAGGCACCGCCAATTGCACCCATAAAAATCATAAGAGGTAAAATCCACCAACCTGCCTGTTCATGGAACAGCAGTGCGATACCACCGCCAAAAATGGCACCCATGATCAGCTGACCTTCGGCACCGATATTGAACAGTTTGGCACGAAACCCAACAGCTAAACCGAGAGCAATCAGAATCAAAGGACCTGCTTTAACGGCCAACTCGCTCCAGCCATAAGAGGTTATCAGCGGTTCAACAAAAAACACATACATGGCCTGTGCAGGACTAATCCCCAGCATTAAAAATAAAATACTGCCAACGACCAGCATGGCTGCCAAGGCAATGACTGGTGACAGCCATTTCATCAGTTGTGACGGATGTTCACGTGGTTCGAGTAAATGCATGTGCTCATCCTCCCCAGATCATTTGTTGTTTTAATAAAGTCTTAAGCATGCGCGTGTTGCTCCTCTGCCGTGGTCGAGGTCGCTTCATGGCGTTGAATGCCAGACATGAGTAAGCCAATACTTTCTGCATTGGTTTGTTGGGTTGGAACTGGATTCGACAACTCGCCATTGGCGAGTACACAAATGCGATCGCTCATCTCAAACAGTTCTTCCAGTTCTTCGGAAATCACCAGAATACCGACCCCTTGACGTGACAGATCGATCAGCGTCTGGCGGATAAACATGGAAGCGCCTACATCTACGCCCCATGTGGGCTGAGCGACAATCAGGAATTTTGGATTCTGCAGAATTTCACGGCCGACAATAAATTTCTGCAAATTCCCACCCGATAAAGAACGGGCTTCTGCGTTCGCACCACTGGCCTTAACCCCAAATTTTTTGATAATTTTTTCAGCAAAAGTCTGGATGTATGAGAATTTAATCAAGCCCCAACGGGTAAATTTCTGACGATAGGCAGTCAATAGCGCATTTTGAGCCAATGTCATATTGGGGACGGCACCACGACCTAAACGTTCTTCCGGTACAAACCCAAGTCCCACATTACGCCGCTGGCCAGCAGTTAATGCAGTAATCTCCTGTTGTTCCAGATAAAGCCTGCCGGTTTTGGTCAGCGCTTCGCCGGACAGTAAAGACAGCAGTTCAGCCTGTCCATTTCCGGAAATACCGGCAATACCGACAATTTCACCTGCCTGAACGCTAAGATTGATATTTTGTAAGGACACACCAAAAGGATCATCAGACTGATAGCCAAGATTTTCAACCTGAAAACAGGTTTCTGGTATGCCCTGATATTCTGCACGTATATAAGTGGGTAAATCACGGCCAATCATCAGGCGGGCCAAATCACTGGTCGATTTTTCTCGTGGATCGACGTTTCCGGTGACTTTTCCATTACGCAAAATCGTGGCTTCATCACAGAGTTCTTTAATTTCATGCAGCTTATGACTGATATATAAAATAGAAACTCCCTGAGATGCCAGCATGCGCAGAGTTTTAAATAACTGCCGTACCGCTTGGGGTGTCAAAACTGAAGTCGGCTCATCCAGAATAATCAGCGCTGGATGTTGTAACAGGCAACGAATAATTTCTACACGCTGCCGCTCACCTACCGATAAGGAATGAACTTCCCTTCGAGGATCGACAGGTAAACCATACTGTTCAGAAACGGCAATAATTTTCTTGCTCAGGTTCGGTAAATCTACTTTTTCATCCAGTCCCAATAAAATATTTTCAGCAACAGTCAGGGTCTCAAACAGGGAAAAATGCTGATAGACCATACCGATCCCGAGTTTTCTTGCCATTGATGGACTGTCTATTCGGACTTCTTTACCATTCCACAGAATTTGTCCCTGATTGGCTTTGACTGCACCATAAATAATTTTCATCAGGGTGCTTTTCCCAGCACCATTTTCACCCAAGATGGCGTGGATCTGTCCAGGGTATACAGTCAAATGAATCTGGTCATTTGCCTTGAGTGAGTTGTAGCTTTTACAGATATTGACTAGCTCCAGTCGCGGAATATCCTTGCCTGAACCTGTATTCATCTTGGGCATAGGTGTAGACAGATCATGTGTTGGATTCATCATAAGTGCCCTGATTTATGCGGCTGGTTGATTCATCTGCCTTTTGCTAAAGGCCAGATGAATCATGAGCCTGTGTTTAGAATGATGTGATGGCTGTTATTTTGTTTTTTATTTCGGAAGTGAACCTTCTACACCTTTTACGTAGTAGTTCATTTTGCTCAGGGTGGCATCATCCAGTGTTTTACCTTTAGCAATGACCATTGAACCATCCTGTTTATAGAGCGGGCCAGTAAATGGGTGCAAGGTACCTTTCAGGATCGCATCTCGAACAGCAAGTGCTTTCTTTTTCTCACCTGCGGTTACCATTGGTCCGAAGCTCTCAATATCGACTGCTTTCTGTTTTACCCCATACCACAGTGCACTTGGCTTCCATGTTTTATTGCTGACCTGAGTCATCACTGGGGTGTAGATTTTTTCCCAATGGAGTACAGAAGCCGCCAGATGGGCTTTAGGACCGAATTTGCTCATATCCGAGTCCCAGCCAAAGGCATAGACCCCTTTCTGTTCAGCTGCCTGAACGACTGCCGGAGAATCAGTATTTTGCATCAACACATCGGCACCTTGAGCAATCAATGCCAATGCAGCATCCCGTTCCTTGCCCGGGTTAAACCATGAATTGACCCAGATCACTTTGGTTTTCACTTTTGGATTCACGCTTTGTGCACCCAGAGTATAAGCATTGATGTTGCGCACCACTTCAGGAATCGGGAATGATGCCACGACACCTAAAACATTGTTTTTGGTTTTCTGTCCAGCAACTACACCGAGCATATAGGCACCCTCATAGGTACGAACGTCATATACGCCCAGGTTTTTGCCCTGCTTATAACCAGTGGCGTGCATAAATACCGTATTCGGGAACTGCTTGGAGACTTTCTCCATGGCATTCATATAGCCAAATGAGGTGGCAAAAACGACTTTATTCCCCTGCTGCGCCAGGTTACGGATAACACGCTCTGCGTCGGCAGTTTCTGGAACATTTTCGATATAGGAGGTTTTATATTTGCCGGCCAGCGCCTTTTCAGTCTTGATCCGGCCCTGATCATGTGAATAGGTCCAGCCATGGTCACTGGTTGGGCCAATATATACAAATGCTGCTTTATCCTGTGCTTGAGTCATTGATGCCGCCATCAGGCCACCCGCACACAGCATCCCCATCAGTGTTTTGAATCCGGTTTTAAAGGTCTTTTTTTCTTTCATTCTCTTCCGCTCTTTTTGTACTTGTGCCCCATGCACACTAATCAATAACTTTACTCAGATGAGTAAAATCGGTTCTTTTTATAATTAGCAATAACTATTCCAACTTGATTAAAAAATAATTTATTTAATTTATTTCTTTTAAAATAAAAGTAATTTTTTAATA
>NZ_DEZM01000224.1:0-4105 GCF_002364825.1 Acinetobacter sp. UBA3132
TGATGACGATGATGATGACGATCGCGGTCGTTCGGGAGGTCGAGGCGGAAGAAATACCCCGCCACGCGATGACCGAGGTCGTTTCACTTCCAGGTAAGTTATTTAGGAGCAACCGGAAAGATATAGATGAAAGGTTTATATTTTTCTAAAAAACATTTTGAATTTCTTATAAATTTAAAGCGAGCAGATTAGTCTGCTCGCTTTTTTATATGATTTATTTACATGCTATTTTATTGAATACGCTCTGGCGGATTTTCTATCCATCGGGAACTCGATGCCGATTGCATTAAAGCTTTCGCTGCTTTTGCGACAAACATCGAAACCTCGTCATCTACTTCCTTATTGTCGCTATAAAGCGGGAAAGTACCAGGCTGGTTTTGAATCACAATGTCATCAATAATCCAGCCACGATATGCATTATAGTACTGATCGACAGTATCGAATTTAAACCGGATTTTAACATTGGATTGCCCCGCATATTCATCTAAAGAAATAGCTTCTTGCTGGGCAAATTGAGGTGCAAGGTTAAAGCCAAAGTTTGAGAATGGAATTGACCAGCGGTTATAATCTGTTTGCGGATCAGACAGCGGATTTAATCGCGCCAGTTTTTTAAATTCCCCTCCATTGACTGAAACTTCCACATCCATGGCATCATACCCTCTGCTACTTGGATTTACTGATTCAATTTCCCACCAGGTTTTAAAACTTAAGCTGATTGGTTTTTGTGTAGTGCTCAGGTCAATTACTGGTGAAGTCAGTGTTCCATAATACGCCTGTGCTGACGTTCCACCATTCAGTCTTGTTTCTACTGGCTGCCCTTCCTCGGTTAAAAGACTGGCTTCTTTATTTAAGAAACTACCTGCAACACCATTGCCATACCAATATGCATAATTGCCTTGAGCAGGATCTGGCAGTTTGCCATTACTGCTATCATCTGGTGCCAAGGTCACTAAACGATTCATATCTTTATTAATAATCTTGTGATTTTTTTGCAGTAAAGACCATTTTGTTTCTTCAACTGTAGAGGCATTTTCCCATTCATCTCGGGTAGCAGAGTCTTCTTCAAAAGTTTCCTGCCAAATACTGGTCGTAGCTTCAGTATTTTGTATCAAGGTAAATTGACTACCCCCTGAAATAGAGGACGTCACTGCAACCTGTTTTGTTAAACTTATATAATCGGGTGCGCTGATCATAAGCGTTGCATTTTTTAAGGTATCGCCAAGCTCATCAGATACATTAAAAGCTAGACTGAAATATCCTTTCGCATCAGTTAATGCTGTAACGAATGCGCCATTGGTAGCCGCACCACCTGATAATGAAACCTGTGCATTTGTCAAAGGTTGACCTTGCGTCAAAACTTGCCCTGATAGTGTCCCAATAATTGCTTCATTTACCGGATGAATCGTTTCACATTCAGCATTATTACAAGTCAAAGGCACATTGATCGACAATTCCTTATTGGTATTTGTCGGATGAATAATGAATGGCACGATTGCAGTTTCAGAATGCTTTCTGACCAAAATATAGTAAATACCTGGTGCTAAATGAACTGAACCAGAAACACCCAAATGGTCTGTTGTATATTCTCGTGCCGAGGAGAAATCATTAATCACCGGAAGACGGTCATACTGGACAAAGAGACTGTGATCAACCGTATTATTATCAGAAATACTGGTGACATTATTACTCCATTGTGCAGCTGATAAAATTCGAATGTCAGCATCTGCAAGCGCCAGATGACTTGCATCAGTAATGATTAATCGTTCTACTCCATTTGCTGGCGTGACGGTTTCTTCCGGGGTCGTTTGAGATGGTGGTGTAGAGCTACCAGAACTGCCTGAATCTGAACCACAGCCAGTCATTATCATTCCCGTAGAGGCAAGCAGCATTGTTGCTATAATATTGAGTTTCATGAGTAAAATCCTTATTAAAATAATAAATTAATTCTTATAATTCGCCTTTTAATAGGTATTTATTTTTATTATTAAGAAGCCTAAAAAATATATAACAAATCCATAGAAAATAAAAATATAAATTATTTCAAACCCAATTATTCAAAAAGTATTTATTAATATAAAATTCTATTTTTTTGATTCAATCAACCCCTCAATTAAATTATCTTTTAATACTTATTTTTTATGAAAATAATTCTAATTATTTACTACATTTATTCTTAATAAAAACTTTATCACCTTGTTTTAAATAGGATATAGACAAATCAATTTATTCCAATTTCAATTATTCAAGCAAATATAAATCACATTATTATTTTCTACTAAAGCATGAAAAAAGGCACATAAAAATGGGCTCTAATGAACCCATTTTTAAAAGGATAAAAAATTTAAGTTTTCTTGGCTTGTAATATTTTGAAAAGAATAAATAATATTACAATCCACACTGGCAGCATCAGCACTGACAACATGAAACCTTGATCCCACATGATATAGAGCACTGTCAGCATAAAGGCTAAAACCAGATAGTTACTCAGGGGTGAAAACAATGCAGGGAATTTAGTTTGTACAGTTTGGAGACGAATGGCTTGCTTAAATTTAAGATGAATCAGTGTGATCATGATCCAGTTCAGTACCGCTGCTGCCACTACGATATAAATCAGATAGCTTAGGGCTTTTTCAGGTACAAAATAGTTTAATAAAACACAGCCAAAAATCAGTAATGCTGAGAATAGCACCGCTAGCACTGGAATTCCTCGTGCATTCACCTTCTTAAAGGCTTTTGGAGCATTACCCTGCTCTGCCAGGCCTAATAGCATTCTGCTATTGGCATACATCCCACTATTACACACCGATAGCGAGGCTGTCAAAATAATAAAATTTAATAAGTGGGCGGCCCAATCAATACCCATCAGATTAAAAATCATCACAAACGGGCTATGCTCTAAATCACTTAAGTTCAGCTGATTCCACGGCACAAGTGATAATAGAATTGCAAGTGAACAGATATAAAATAGAAATACACGAATTACGGTTTGATTTACAGCTTTTGGAATATTCTGATCCGGATTTTCGGTTTCCGCAGCAGCCATACTGATTAGCTCAATCCCACCAAATGCAAACATCATAAAGGCCAGCATATAAAATAGGCCTTCAAAGCCATTCGGGAAGAAACCGCCATGTGCCCATAAGTTCGTTATTGAAGTAGTAGAATCAACATCAGCAGTGACCAGCAGATAAATCCCAAATAAAATCATCGCGACAATCGCAAGGACTTTAATCAGTGATAACCAGAATTCAGATTCGCCATAAATCTTTACATTGGTCAAATTCATGCCAGTGACCAGAATAAAGAAAAATAAAACCGAAACCCATGCCGGAATTTCTGGCCACCAGTAATTGATATATTTACCAATCGCAGTCAGCTCAGTCATCGCTACCAGAATATACAGAATCCAGTAATTCCAGCCCGTTAAAAATCCTGGAAACTTCCCCCAATATTTAAAGGCGAAATAGCTAAATGAACCGGTTACAGGTTCATGTACAATCATTTCACCGAGTTGGCGCATAATCAGGAAAGCAATCAAACCGCCAATCAGATAACCCAAAATAATGGATGGACCAGCAGACTGAATAATATGAGCTGAACCTAGAAATAGACCGGTACCAATCGCACCGCCCATGGC
The DNA here is from genome assembly GCF_002364825.1 of Acinetobacter sp. UBA3132. NCBI lineage: Bacteria > Pseudomonadati > Pseudomonadota > Gammaproteobacteria > Moraxellales > Moraxellaceae > Acinetobacter > Acinetobacter sp. UBA3132. The sequence continues at coordinate 3,638 of NZ_DEZM01000224.1, forward strand.
AATCAGCTGGATATGACGATTCTTCAAACGGCGTTGAAGCTGCGGTGTTTCACTCTCCAAAACATATTCTCATGATGAATAAAAAAATAGGATTGTACCGAGTCTAGTGCCAATCAGCTAACTCATAAATTTAAGTGATTAGTTCTTAAACTTTTATTTTTTATTTAAGAAGGTTTCTTTCATTAAATTTTTACGTGCTCGAATATCGATCTCCTATTCCTCACCAATTCAGTTATCCATTTAAGTTGCTTTTATCGCGCTATTTTTATAGTAAAACGTACCACAGTATTCTTTAGTGAATAAAAAAGCGAATAGAGAAAATCTATTCGCTTTCGTGATTTCCTTGAACCAGAGTTAGTCCTCAGGATATTCAAAACGATAACCCACACCATAAACTGCCTGAATCCACTCATGACGGTTACCCGTTTCAGCAGCCTCGGAAATCTTGCGGCGCAGGTTCTTGATATG
>NZ_DEZM01000201.1:0-2704 GCF_002364825.1 Acinetobacter sp. UBA3132
GGTTTGCTCATCCCCAGATAAAGTAATCCCACCAAAGCGACTGTATGGACTCCAATCGTGAATCCAATCGCAAGCACTTTCTGCTTAGAGGGTGGCTTTTTGAAATCTTTCATAAATTACTTTATAGGGGCGGTAAGCAAGCCGACTTGTGCGAGACCGGCATCCTGTAGGGCAGACATGAGTTTCATGACTTCGCCATAAGGACGAGTCTCACTCCCATTAATCAAAACGCTAAGCTGTTTGTTCGCAGTCTGTGCTTCATTTTGTGCATTGGTCAGGACTGTTTTTAATTCATCGAGCGTTAACACATCATTTGCGTGATTTTTATCTTCTAATTTAATCGTACCATCTGCTTCTAAAGTCACGATCGCAGGGCGGTCCTCAGCTTGAATTGGATTGCTATTGGCTTGTGGCAAATCAACCTTAATACCGGTAGTAATCATAGGTGCCGTCACCATAAAAATCACCAGAAGCACCAACATCACGTCAATATAAGGCACGACGTTCATGTCACTTTTCAGTGGTTTTTTAATACGCTCAAAGCGTCCTGAACGTTGAATAGCCATTAGTCATTGTCCTGAGGCTGGCCAAGTGACTGACGTTGTAACAGGGCCACCATTTCTTCTGCGAACAGGGCACGATCAGAATAAACTGCTTCACCTTTAGCTGTGTAATGGTTGAATGCCAATACTGCTGGAATGGCAGCAAATAAACCAATTGCGGTTGCAATTAAAGCTTCCGCAATGCCTGGCGCTACAGTTGCTAGCGTGACCTGATCCACATCTGCCAGACCAATGAAAGCATTCATGATGCCCCAGACTGTACCGAACAGACCGACATAAGGCGCAACTGAACCGATACTGGCCAAGGCACCTAAGCCATTTTCCAGGCTACCCTGATCACGGCTTAAGCCCACGCGCAGAATACGTTCAGTGCCTTCAATCGACTGGGTGGTAGAGGCATTGCGTTTTTTCAGTTTAAGAAACTCACCCAGGCCCTGATAGAAAATATCTTCCAGACCGGTACGTTTAGAGTTCAGCTGAGCATTGTTATAAAGGGTATTCAGTTCAGCACCAGACCAGAAGATCTTCTGAAAATGTTCATCTTCAGCCTGTGCTTTTTTGTAGCCCATGTAAAGCTTGGCAATCAGATACCAGCTATACAGAGATGCCAGTAAAAGAGACAGCATAACCAGTTGTACGACAGGGCTTGCTTGTAAAATAAGATCTGATACTTGTAGGGATGATGCTAACTCGGTTGCCATAGTGTTTACATGTGCCAATTCATTTTTTTAATCTTGTTCCAATTCTTGTCGAATCAGGTCGCGTATTTCATCAGGTAGGCGACGTGGACGCATATCAGCGCCGATACAGGCCAGCTCTACCTCACCCGATGCAAGCATGATTTCACCACGATAAATATTTTGTTGCAATACAAAAGATGAAGCTTTAAGTGAAACGACACTTGCAGTGACGGTAATTAAGTCATCCATCATAATAGGACGCGAATATTTCACGTTAATTTTATGTACGACAAAATTGTAATCTTTTTGATGCCAGTAGTGGCTAATGCCTGATGCACGCAGCCATTCGGTACGTGTACGTTCCATAAAGCGAATATGATTGGCGTGATAGACAATGCCACCCGCATCTGTGTCTTCAATATAAACGCGGATATTGAATTCAAATTTATTCGCCATAATGCTTTTCCATTGGTTTTACATGCAGATTAATGCTGCTTTCTGCACCTAATTTTGAGCTTAGAATTTGCCAAAATCAGGCTACAAGTCAAGTGATATCAGGCTGGGCAGTTTAGCATACTGACTTCTTTGACCAATGGCACAAGATTTCAAAGACGTGAAAAATTTTACCTGTAGGGGCGGTATTAGAGAGACCGCTAGCGATAAGAACTAATCAATTAATTTTTAAACAGTCCTACATTGAACTGGATGATTGTCATAGTCGCCTTTAAAGAAAATGGATTGCGTATCGCGGTTTATGGACAGTACATAACTTGGACTGTTATGAGGGTGATCACGATCTACCCAGCGAATTTGAGGAAGTTGAAGTAGGGGTTGAGCGTTGACGTAAGTCACTGAAGCTTCACCATTCCAGCAGGCATTTTCGGTACAGATGGAAACATGTTTATGACGATTGACTGAGATTGTTAATTTATCTGGTGAAGAACTAGATGGGTTTTTAATACAATTTGGATGCGGGCAAAGACTTTGCAAAATTGCATTATTGCACTCCCAGACATCTTGGGCAGAAGTTATTGCTGGATATAAAATAGCGCAGGTCGCCAATAAGAACACTTTCATGACTTAATCCTCATTGAATACTTTTTTATAGTCTTAGAATGCCTATGTGCTGATTTTTATTTGTATTTTAAAAACTATGTATGGAAGAAAATTTAATCAGAATAGACAGTTTAAGCTTTATATTTTTTCTAAAGAATTTTAATCACTTTTTATTTTAAGTGAGTATTGCTTCTCATTTTTTAAATTTAAAAGTTTTATATAGACCAATCAATATCTTCAAAGAGAGGATTTGTAGCGAACGGTAAAGAGTAAGCATAATATGTAATAAAGAATTAAAGTTTTAAATCATATAATATTTAACATGCTTGAATATTAGACGATAAGACAGGAGATATTGAAGCAAAAATATATTTGAAAATACAAGTTATTTAGACAGCTTTTAAA
>NZ_DEZM01000181.1:0-3990 GCF_002364825.1 Acinetobacter sp. UBA3132
CCGCTCTTCCGATCTCGTGAAATATACTTCATCGACCAGCCGGCAAAATTAATCTGCTCAAGCGGACGCATTTCAAAACGTTTGATATTCTCATGCCGTGGATCTTTGCTCAGCTTTTCAAATAATACATTCAGATGTTCCAATTTACCTTCAAGACATTGAAAAAAATAGCCATCTGCAAAATATAATGCCCCAGTAATATCGTGACGATAATTAAAATCTCGTGCCTCGGCCAGAATATCCGTTAAGTCATCGAGCAAATTCGACTTATCAGAGGTACTCTGACTGGCATAACAAAAATGATGCATGCTAACCTCTGTAATTTAAATTTTCTTAAATTTAGCATGCCACTGTAACCTGATATCAAACAGATAGATAGTTTTATTGAAAATAATCTAAAGTTGGCTTAGGTAATTCCTGTAAACCTTTCTTCAAAGTGTCCGACCACTGCTTACTGATTTTGGTGAAATATTCATCATCTTCCTGAATGCGTTTACCTGTCGGAATTTCAAATGTGTCCTTATGATAAACCAGCACATCCAACGGCATCCCTACGGAAACATTGGAACGTAAAGTCGAAGCGAAGGAAATCAGTGAACATCGCAGTGCTTCATCTAGCGGCATATCATAGCTGAGTGCCCGATCCAGAATCGGCTTGCCATATTTACTTTCCCCGATCTGGAAATACGGCGTATCACTGGTTGCACAGATAAAGTTGCCTTGCGGATAAATATGATAGAGCTGCATATCTTGTCCGGCAATCTGACCACCCCCCAATAAGCTGCAATAATAGTTGCTTTGCTCCATGGTATCTGTAGTTACACTTTCAATCACATGCTTCAAGGTACGGCCGACCAGTTCCGCAACCTCAAACATGGTATGCAAACTGAGAATATTAGGTTCCTGATTCAGTTCCAGCTGATTTTTAATATGCCCGATCACCGCTTGTGTCGTAGCCAGATTTCCCGATGCCTGAATAACAATGACGCGCTCACCCGGAATACCAAAGGTATATAATTTGCGAAACACCGATATATGATCCACACCTGCATTTGTGCGAGTGTCACTAATGAACACCATCCCCTGCTCCAAACGAAGCGCACAACAATAAGTCATTTTTTGTCCTTACTAACAACTTAGAACCTGGACGATGGAATGCATGGATTCCACTCCGCCCTTTTCTCTTACTCCACGTACTGGCGCGACGTCCCAATAGTCACGCCCAATGGCAACATAAATATGTGCACTAGGTACAAATAACTGATTACTTACATCAAAGCAATACCAAGCCTGGTCAATAAATACCTCTGCCCAAGCATGACTGGCCAGATGAGAAGTATTTTGAGCATACAGATAACCCGAAACATAACGTGCCGGTAAGCCCAGATATTTGCACATGGCAATGAAAATATGTGCATGATCCTGACAGACACCCTGTTTCGCCTCAAAAGCATCAATGGCGGATCCATGTACCGAGCTACTATTTGTTATATACGGTACATGCTCCAATACCGCCTGAGCCAATGCGACCAGATTTAGACGCGTTGAAGCTGGCACATACTGTTTTACAAAGTCCTTCATTTCCTCATTACACTGAGTAGTTGAAGTCGGCTGCAAGAATAGGTTTGGATTGATCTGGTCATTCATTCCCTGATCATTATTCAAGGGATTTAAATCGACTATACCTTGCGCCATAATAGTTAAGTACTGATAAGGTGTGCGCTGAGTACTGGTAATCCACAAATTATGAAAGGCATCCCGGCTCAGCTCCCGACTGCCCGGCACGCTGACATCCCAGGAATGTACCTGCTGATGTACATTACTGGAAGGCATCATCTTAATGTACTGAATACTACTGGTGACAGTCTCGGTATAGCTATAATGTGTTTGGTGATTCACCATCAACTTCATACATTAATCTCAAACATATGATGAATATAATCACTGAATTGATAAAAATTGATCAGGTCTGTATGGTCACGTAGCTGGTTCCAGTATTCATTCAGATCTGACCAGCCCATCTCCACCAAGGATTCAATTACATAATCAATTTTTGCAATTGTAGTGGTGGTGTCTTCACCTAGACGTAGCTCCTGATCAAGCTTTTCCAGACACTGCCCCAGACTAAAAAACAGAAACACATCCGGAGATTCTCCTTCCAGAATATCCTGACAATCTGTCACGACATCACAGATATAACCGGCATTCTGATCAGCAGTACGAATCAGGCGGTTCAGTTCTGCATAAGCTTTGGCAGACAGTACACCACGTAGATCCTGAATATTGTCACGGGCCACTTTAAACTGTTGATGGAATGAATAAGGTTGAGCCGGATCCAGCACCAGTTCATTTAGCGAACTGGCATCAAAGGCTGGGAGGCAGAATGCATGCGCATACGCAACTGCCGCATCATCTTCTAAAAATGGAAAATGGGCACATAAAAACTGTGTTCTTGATAAGTAGCGACCCAACCAAAAAATATGTTGCGCATTGGAATTAAGTAAAAGCATGACAAATTCCTTCTTTGCTATTTTTATGAATGGAGATTATCGACAATCCAGGTGTCCTTAATGCCACCGCCTTGAGAGGAATTCACCACCAGCGAACCTGCTTGCATTGCTACACGTGTCAGTCCACCCGGCACGATTTCAGTACGATAAGGTGAGCTGAGTACAAATGGACGCAAATCAATATGACGTTCTGCAATGCCATAATTGGTTAAGGTTGGGCTGACGGACAGATCCAGGGTTGGTTGGGCAATATATAAATGTGGCGCAGCCATGATTTTCTCTCTAAAGGTTTCAATCTGCTGTCTAGACGCCTGTGGACCGATCAGCATGCCATAGCCACCTGAACCTTGGGCTTCTTTCACAACCAGCTCATCAAGATGTGCCAATACATAACTGAGATCTTTAGCCTCACGGCATTGGTAAGTTGGAACATTCTTCAGAATGGGTTGTTCACCAAGGTAGAAATTGATCATCTTATCCACATAAGGATAGATCGACTTGTCATCTGCTACACCGGTTCCCGGTGCATTCGCAATAACAACGTTGTGCTGCAAATAGGCAGACATCAGGCCTGGTACGCCAAGGGCGCTATCAGGTTTAAAACAAAGCGGATCGAGATAGGCATCATCGACACGTCTATAAATAACATCTACCTGCTGATGACCACGTATAGTTTTTACATAAACTTTCGCGTTCTCTACATAAAGGTCACGTGATGTCACTAATGGCACATCCATTTCCCTTGCCAGGAAAGCATGTTCATAGTAAGCACTATTGAAACGGCCCGGAGTCAGCACTACGATAAACGGATTATCGACAGCTGAGTTTTCTGCCAGAATTTCTTTGAGTAAATGTGGGTATTGCTCTACACCAGCAATAGGTGTCTGTTCAAACAGGCCTGGCATCAATTTTTCACTGATCTTGCGGCTTTCCAGCATATAAGACACACCTGAAGGGGTTCTGAGGTTATCTTCAAGTACATAGAATTCACCCTTTGAGTCACGGATAATATCAACGCCACTAATCTGACTATAAATGCTGCCTTTCAGGCTATGCTGATACATGTGTGGCTGATAAGCCTCATGGGTCAGCACTTGCAGCTCAGGCACAATCCCTGCTTTGAGGCTATCCTGCTGATGATAGATATCATGTAAAAACAGGTTCAGGGCTTTAACACGCTGTTCACAACCGAGTGCTACCATATTCCATTGCTTGCGTGCAATCACGCGTGGAATAATGTCAAAAGGGATGGTACGTTCGGTGCCTTCTTCATCTCCATAAACCGTGAAGGTAATTCCTTCATAAAGAAAATGTTCTTTTGCCAATTTATTCAGGGTGTTAAGCTCATCTAAAGTATGCTTTGACAGCCACTCTTCGATTTTTTGCCCAGCCAGACCATTCATATTCTGGTCATCACGCATTTCATTAAAGAATTTAGATGCCATTTGCTGCAGCACTTGTAGAGGTTTGCCTGTGTGAG